>JACOVZ010000059.1 GCA_016177065.1 Candidatus Wildermuthbacteria bacterium
AGGCGAAAAAAGTTTTAGGATGGGAGCCCAGAGTCACATTCAAAGATTTGGCGAGAATCATGGTTGATTTGGACATGAAGACTTTTAACGTTGCGTTTCCCGGAGAAGGGCTTAAAATTCTGCAGGAGCGATTCCCGCATCATTTGAACCACGTCCATGGCAGTTGACCTTGCGCAAAAGAAAATCCTGATCACGGGAGCTGATGGATTCCTGGGAAAACATGTAGTGCGGAATCTTTTGGAACAGCGGAGAGTTCCGCGGGAGAATCTTTTTTTGCCCAGGAAAAAAGATCTTGACCTTCGCATACTGGAAAATTGCAGAAAAGCAGTAGAGGGGAGGGAAATTGTATTTCATCTTGCGGCAAATATTGGAGGAATCGGCCATATGAAGGAGAACCCCGGAGAAATTTTTTACGATAATGTCGTCATGGGCGTTCAACTCATGGAGGCGGCTCGCCTCGCAGGAGTTCAGAAATTTTTGGTGGTAAGCAGCGCCTCCGCATATCCGAAATCCGCTCAGGTGCCTTTCAAAGAGGAAGATCTATGGGCGGGATACCCCGATGAAGTAACGGCAGCCTATGGGTTGTCCAAGCGCATGCTTTTGGTTCAGGGGCTTGCATATTTTGAGCAGTATGGCTTTAAGTCCATTTTCCTCATTCCAACGAATATGTACGGACCCGAGAATAATTTTGATCCGAAGCGTTCCGGAGTGCTTGCCGCTCTTGTGAAAAAATTTGTTGATGCAAAAAACAATGGAACCTCATTTGTGGAAATTTGGGGGACAGGAACTGCAACGCGGGAGTTTCTTTTCGTAGATGACGCTGCTGAGGGTTTAGCTCTTGCGGCAGAACAGTATGAAAAACCAGATCCGGTGAATTTGGGGAACGGAAAAGAGACTTCAATTAAAGCGCTTGCTCAACTGATTGCCAAGCTTTGCAAGTTTCAGGGCGAGATCAGATGGGATGCTTCAAAACCTGACGGCCCTCCGCGCCGCAGCCTTGATATTTCAAAGGCGAAGCAAGAATTTGGATTTGAAGCGAAGACTTCTTTGGAAGAAGGACTAATGAAAACCATTGCCTGGTATGAAAAGAACAATCACGTGGGTTAGTTTGGCGTTGCTGCGCTCCGGGGGCGGCTGGTACGGGAAAGCTGCGCGGGAAATTCTGGGATCCTTTTGCGATGTTTCGCTGAAGGATATTTCGTTCAGTTCGTTCCGGTATAGGGTTTTCACATACGTAAAGCCGTTGCTGATTGTCTTAAATTTGGTGCTGCTCTGGTTTAAAAAAGCGCAGGATGTATGGATCTACGATGACATTGTTTCAGCCCTGGTGCCGTTCTGGGCAAAAGGGAGAAAGATGCTTGTCATTTACCACATTGATCCTTCGGTGTGGCCCGCATGGCAGCGTATAGTATATCAGGCGCTTCGGAAATATATCTACTGGAATATTCGCAACGTTGACGGAGTAATCACCATTTCCAAGTACTGGCAGGATCATTTTCTGGATAGGGGGTTCAAGAATGTATACAAGATCTATTGTCCTTTTGTCATGGAGGATTTTACTTTGGACGAGGAGGAAGTCTTGCAATTCAAGAAGAAATTTCGTCTTGGAGACAAGCCTATTATATATCTGGGGAATTGCCAGAAAGAAAAGGGGGTGATGGAGGCGTATGAAGCTCTGAAGGATTTGGATCTGCATCTTGTCACCTCGGGAGAGCCGATGGTCCAGCTTCCCGCGTTGAACCTGAATCTTTCCCGCAGAGAATACCTTTGCCTCTTAAAGGCTTCTGTAGTGGCTCTTACGATGTCAAAATTCAAAGAAGGATGGTGCATCACTGCGCATGAAGCGATGCTTTTGCAAACTCCGGTAATTGGTTCAGGATTAGGAGGAATGCGGGAGCTGCTTGAAGGGGGGAATCAAGTAGTTTGCGAGGATTTTCGTTTGCTGCGAGAGAAAGTGGAGTATTTTCTGCGAAATCCAGACGCAAGGAATGCTGCAGGGAAAATGGGATATGAATATGCCAAGAATTTCTCGCTGGAACGGTTTGAAAATGCATGGGTTCGGCTGATCAAAAATCATCTTGATAAACAATAGAATGTCTGCTATTCTATTTTTATGCAAAAAACACGAAAAAGCTCAAAAGCAGGCAAGAAGCCTTTTCTTCAAAATGTGGGGATTTTAGGCAATGGGGAAGTGGGGCAGGCGATTGCGCAGTTTTTTGATTCTCCCAAAATCAAGGATCTTAAGAGGAAGGACGACTTTTCCGGCATTGAGGTACTGCACGTATGCATCCCTTGGAGCAAGAATTTTGTTGCTATTGTGCGAAAGGAGATACAGAACAGCAAGCCAAGGCTTGTGATCATCCATTCCACTGTTGCTCCCGGCACAACGAAAAAGATAGGAAAGATTGCGGTTCACAGCCCGGTGCGCGGCACTCACCCGAAATTGTACGAGGGCGTTAAAACCTTTGTGAAATACATAGGGGCAAATGACAAGAAAACCGGGATTCTGGCTCAAAAGCACTTGGAAAGCCTTGGAATGAAGACAAAGCTTTTCATGCCTTCTGAAACTACTGAAATCGGGAAGCTTTTAGACACTACGTACTACGGGATCTGTATTGCGTTCCACGGGGAAATGAAGAAGTTCTGCGACAAACTGGGGGTGAATTTTGACGATGCAATTGTGGATTTCAACAAGACGTACAATGAAGGGTACGCCAAGCTTGGGTTGTCCCATGTGGTGAGGCCCGTGCTGTATGCCCCTCAGGGGCCTATTGGCGGGCATTGCGTCATCCCGAACGCTGAAATTCTGGACCAGTTTTTCAAGAGCAAGGCTCTTGAGCTTTTGCTTTCGTATAAAAAGAAGCGCCCATAGCATGGCAAAAAAAGTTTTAATAACAGGAGGCGGGGGATTCATCGGAATTGAGCTTGCGAAGAATCTGGCGGCAAAAGGCCTTCAAGTCCGGCTTTTTGATTTAGACTTTACCCGATATGACGAGCTTTGCTCAAGGCTTGGGAACTGCCCAAAAGTTGAAAAGGTGCAGGGGAGCGTTCTTGATACGGCTCAAGTTTCTAACGCAGTGAAAGGGTGCGAGTATGTTGTGCATTTGGCTGCAATGCTTGGAGTGGGCCGCACAGAGAAAAAAAGGATGGAATGCCTGAACATCAATATTTTAGGCACCATAAACGTGCTTGAGGCCTGCGTGAAAGAAAAAGCCAAGAAGATCCTTCTTTCTTCTTCTTCTGAGATATTCGGCGAAGTGTCAGGAGCTCCCGTGAAAGAAGATTCTCCCAAACAGCCAATTTCCGTATATGCCGTCACGAAATTGGCAGGAGAAGAATACCTCAAGGCGTACGAGGCGAGATACGGCCTGAAATATTCAATCGTGAGGTTTTTCAACGTATACGGGCCAGGCCAGGTTGCGCAATTTGTCATGCCCAGGTTTATCAAGAATGTTTCAGAGGGCCGTTCTCCGATTGTGCACGGGGAGGGTTCTCAGATACGCGCTTTTTGCTTTGTAGAAGATGCGGCAGAAGGAGCAGTAAAAGCTTTGCTTTCAGAAGCCGGAGACAATGAAACATTTAACATTGGAAACGACAAAGAGCCCATTACCATGAAAGATCTCGCAGAAAAGGTTATTGCCATATCCGGCAAAAACTTGAAACTGGAATTTGTGTCTATGATTGAATCTGACAGAAAGCCAGAAAGGGAAATCCAAAGAAGAATCCCGTGCATTGATAAGGCAAAAAGCGTGTTAGGGTATGAGCCCAAAGTTTCTTTAGAGCAGGGGATTAAGAAAGTCATGGATATAAATTATATCGTTGACACGTGGCTTGAAAATTCATGAAACCGCAGAATCTGCAAAACTACAAAGCAGTGATTCTGGCTGGAGGCAAGGGGACTCGCTTGTACCCTATTACGAAAGAGATTCCAAAACCCCTGCTTCCAATCGGCAAAAAACCCATTGTAAACCATCTCGTTGATTTGTTCATTGCTCACGGCATCAAGGATATAGCGCTTTTGGTGAGCAGGGAATTTCAAGAAGACTTTGTATGGTGGAACAAGCGCCACTATCCGAACGCAAAGATTGAGCTATTCGCGGAACAGGAGCCCTTGGGAACGTTCGGCGGATTGTGGCTGGTAAAAGACTGGCTGAAAGATCAGCGCTTTTTTCTCACCAATGGAGATGAACTGAAGGAGGTTAATTTAGAGGATATGGCTTCTTTTCATGAGAAGTCAGGAGGCATTGGGACGCTTGGTCTGGTGCAGGTTGAAAATCCCCAGGAGTATGGAGTGGTGGTATGCGATTCAGACAAAGTATCGGAGTTCCTTGAGAAACCCAAAAACCCTCCTTCAAATTTCATTAATTCAGGCCTGTATCTTTTCAGCCCAGAAATTTTTGACTACCACAAAGGTCCGTCCTTTGTAATGATTGAGAAGGATATTTTCCCTGCATTGGCAAAAGAGGGGAAGCTTTCGGGATTCAAAGAAGTATCGCGCTGGACTGATTGCGGCACGTGGGAACGCTATGAGAAAGCTTTACAAGAATGGGGATCATGAACCAATTTTCTATCAATGCTTCAAAAGTAGTAGGTTTACTTCTAATCATTGCTGCTATTGCGATCTTCAATACGGCGCTGGCGGTTGCTTTGCTGGTTCTTTTAGTGCTAATTGGCATCACAATCCTTTTGCTTATACGATCCCGTCTTTTCAGCAAGCAAGCAGCAGTTCTATTGTTTACGGTAACTTGTATCTATCTTGGAGCAACTCTAGCTATTCATTTTTCTAATTTTTATCCTTTTGGAGGAGGGGAGGGAGACCAACGTTTTTATCACAGGGCGGCTGTTTCTATCTCCAATGATTTTAGACAGGGAAACTTCTCTCTGAGCGGCATTGAGAAGCATTTAAGCGATGAAACCGTTACGCATTACTATCCCGTGGCAATAGGGGCTCTGTACGCGATTACCGTTCCTGATATATTGGTTGGCAAAATGGTGAGCGTATGGCTTGCTGCGATTGCCGCGCTTTTAGTCTATTTGCTCGCGCTTGAAATTGGAGCAGAAAAGAAATGGGCATTTTGGAGCGGTCTTGCAGTTGGCTTTTATCCAAGTTTGCTTTATTGGGGAGGTTTGCTCCTGAGAGAGAGCGCGGTGGCAAGTCTTGCGCTATTTTGCCTTTTGCAGACCATAAAAATCATCAAGCAATTCACATGGCAAAGATTTCTGTTTTTCTATATTGCCTTGGGCATATTGATGAATCTTCGGTTTTATATCGGGCTTGCCGTTCTTTTCGTGTTTATATTTTCATGGATATTCTTACTTTGTACGAGCTGGAAAAAGAAACTTCTTTATGGGATTGTTGTTTTCCCGCTTCTGGGATTTTTGCCTCAAGCAGCCGGTACGCAGCATGGATATTTTGGTCTGCATGATATCGCGTATTTTTCAAATAGGCAGAGAATTGTAGAATATCGGTCAACTCCAAGCGTTTATCAGGGCGAGAAAGGCATTGTGCCTGCTGAAATCGCCCAGTCGCCTTTGCCTTATCCCAAGACTGACCCTGTACCCTTGGAAAAGTTTCTTGATAAGAAGGTCTTCCAGGAAGGATCAGATCAAACGCAGCCTGGATTATTGCTTGTGCCTAATTCTTTGTTTACCAAAGAAACAGTATCACAGAGTCCTCTAACGCTTGTGAAAAACTTTGCGCGCTCTTTTGTGTATGTTGCTATCGGGCCATTCCCTTGGGACATTCATTATGTTCGGCAAGTTTTCATTTTAGGAGAAATAATCCCATGGTTCATTGTTTTCTTTCTTATCGTGAAAGCATTGGTGCGTTTGCGTTTTCAATGGAGAGTTGTGCTGCCGATTATTTTTATTGCGTTTGGAATCTTTGCAGAGATTGCCTTGCTTATTAATGCTTACGGAATCTCCATGAGAATTCGCATCCCGGCATTTCTTACTCTTTTAACCGTGCTGCCTTTTGCTTTCCAGAAATTGGAGCAGAAAGAAACTGAAACCGCATGAAAACGTGCTTAATCACAGGAGGAGCGGGGTTTATCGGAAGTCACCTTGCAGATGCTCTTATTCATAAGGGATATCGGGTTGTCATCATTGATAATCTTTCAACCGGCAGGAGAGAGAATGTGAATCCTAAGGCATTTTTCCATAAAACCAATATTCAAAACCCGAGAGTTTCAAGAATTTTCCAAAAAGAAAAACCCTTTGCAGTGTTTCATTTTGCGGCTCACATTGAGGCGCGAAAATCGGTAGGAGATCCTATAGCAGATGCGCTGTCTAATATCTGCGGTACGCTTTCCATATTGGAACAGTGCAGGAAATACAATGTAAAAAGATTCGTATTCGCATCAAGTGGCGGAGAAGTTTATGGCGACGCGAAGGATATTCCAACTCCAGAAACATATGATCCTGCTCCCGTTTCTCCCTACGGAGTTGCAAAATTGGCAGCAGAAAAGTACATAGAGGCGTACGAGAAACTATATTCTATCTCCCCGTTGATTTTGCGGCTCGGAAATGTCTACGGACCAAGGCAGAATCCGAAAGGAGAAGCAGGAGTTGTTGCGATCTTTACCGGCGCAATGCTTCAGAAAACGGGCTTTTTCATTCACGGCGACGGGAAACAGACGAAAGATTATATTTTTATTGATGACGTGATTGAAGCAATCATGAAGGCTTGGCGCAAAAACAAATCAGGCATATTTAATATTGGAACCGGGAAAGAAACTTCGGTCAACGAGATTTTTCTTCAGCTCCGCAAATTGACTCGCTCTGAAACAGATCCAAGGCATGTTTCTCCTCCGCTTATTTTGTTTAGGCGAGGGGCCCTCTCAATTACGAAAGCAAAGCGGCAGCTCCATTGGAAACCTAAAACAGTTCTTGAGAAGGGGCTGTATAAAACAGTTGCATGGTTCAAGAAATAAAAGAGAGCATTGCGAAAAACACCCTCATCGTATTTTCTGCGAAGCTCATTACTTCGTTTTTGATTTTTTTG
>JACOVZ010000060.1 GCA_016177065.1 Candidatus Wildermuthbacteria bacterium
AATAAGCATAGTTTAGATCGGCTTCGCCGATCTTTTTTATATGTTATGTATAAAATATAAAAACCCCGTCTCGGCTATGCCGAAAGCGGGGTAGTTTTTTACGCAGAATATTTTTTACCGAGAAACGCTGCCACCTGTTTCGCGTCGCGGTGCGCGTTTGCAAGACAGACGGATGCGCCGGGTGAGGGGGTAGTATTGAAGATACAATTTTCTCCTACAAGCGTTTTGTCGCCCATCTCAAGCTCTCCCGTTTCTAGATTTACGATTTGCGGGCGGATACCGCCGGCTCCCTTCCGTAATTTCAAATTCTGATATGTAAGCGTGGGTACAATGACCCGCGCCTCGCGCAAGAAAAGATATGGGCCAATGACAGGCAGATCGTAGAGAGCGTTTTTAAAGACATATCCCAACAATTTTTTATTCATGAGAAGCTTTGTGAGGACCCACAACCCTCGCAAAGAGACGATCGGAAGCTTCACGTAATCAAAAAATGTTTTTGGACGATGCCGTTCCATAAACGGAAGTGGTTTTGTCGTTGGGCCAAAACGCGTGTCAGCCTGATTTAAAACATCGGGGTCTCCGTGGATTGCGGCAAATGGCATACCTTCTATCTGTACGCGATACACCTTTCCTTTGAGCAAGGGCCCTGAAGAGTAGAAACTGCCCGCAACGGGCAAAATGCCCAAATGCATTCCATAGCCGAGCTCCTGTGCAAAGAGAAGCGAATACGCTCCCGCGGCACATACCACGACGGAAGCTCTGTAAACCCCCGTGTTTGTCTCAAGCGTAAACACGCCGTTTTCCTTCCTGATGTGTTTGATTTTCGTGTTAAAGAACACTTTCGCGTACGGGTTATGAACGCGCACATCTTCAAGGAAACACTCCGACAGACGCTGGTAATTAACCGCATATCCTTCCGAGCTTACCATGGCACAGATGGCTTCATTCTCATCTCTGCCGAGAACGACATTCGGCTCAATAACACGCAGTTCATCTTTTTCCGCAAGATGCAGGTCAGGATAGTGTGGCTTGAATTTAGGGAACCGTTCTTCTCGCAGGTCCCGTGTCTCATCTTCGCCAACCCCAAGCACCATTCTGTGTGTCTTTTTGAAAAGACCCTCTGTCTTACGTGCTTCAACATACGCGCGCAGAAGCTTTGCTGCCTTTTGCACTAGAAGCGCATGTTCCAAGGGATAGTTTGTTTCAGTTCCTCCATCGTGTGATGTTTGCGCGTTATTTAAAGGATGAGAATTGACCTCTCCAACAGAAGCATTTTTTTCAATAAGCGCGATGTTTCTGATATCGGAATAGAGGCTTAGCACATAGAGAAGGGCAGTGCCGGTAACTCCGCCACCGACAATCACCACATCATACTCATGCGAAGGCATTTTATTCTCTGTCCATCCGTTTATTTGTTCTAAATTAATTTTACCATTAAATAGTATCTAAGTCAATTTTTTTGTCGTACAAAAAACCACACGATTCTTCCGTGTGGTTGTAGGGTTCTATTTAATTTTTTACATTCGTGTGATAACGGCGTTTGTCCACTCATTGGTAGTAACTCCAGCGGCGCGATCTACGTCTTTTGTTACGATCCCGTCTTCTAGCGTTTTCATGATTCCATTGCGCACAGAAAGGGCGGCATCTTTCATACCGAGGTGCTCAAGCATGAGGACAGACGAAAGCATGAGCGCGGCGGGGTTTGCGACACCTTTGCCGGCAATATCCGGAGCTGTTCCGTGTACCGCTTCAAACACCGCGTACTCATCTCCAATATTTGCGCCAGAGGCAAATCCGAGTGAGCCGTGCACAAGCCCCGCGCAGACATCGGAGAAAATGTCTCCAAACAAATTTGTATGAAGCATTACGTCAAACTGTGATGGATTGCGTACCAGCTGCATTCCGTAATTATCAATAATGAGATCCGTGCAGGCAATGTGCGGATATTTCTGCGCGGCTTTATATGCCGCGTCACGGAACATACCGTGAGAGAGTTTAATAATATTCGCTTTGTGGCTTACGCAGACCTTTTTCCTTCCCAGCCTATCGGCATATTTAAAAGTGAATTCGGCAATGCGGCTACAGCCCTTATTGGTAAATTCAAATGTCGCGACGACGCGGCCTTCCCGCTTCTCTTCTTTCACCGCGTATTCACCCTCGGTGTTTTCACGAACGACGATAAGGTCAAGGGGCACATCGCTCCAGCGTGTCCGTACGTTCGGCATGGACGCAAAGGGTCGAACATTTGCGTACAATTCAAGTTCCTGCCGAAGTCTTACGTTTACACTTGTGTATCCTCCTCCGGAGGGTGTCATGGTTGGACCTTTAAGCGCGACCTTGTTGCGCCTGATTGACTCAAGGACCGTCTCTGGCAACACTCCGCCTACTGCTTCGCCAAAATCATGAATTTCAAACGAGAGTCCGATATCAAGTGCCTCAAGCACTCTAAGCGTTGCTGAGACAACCTCAGGGCCAATGCCGTCTCCGGGGAGTATTGTGACTGTTTTCATTTTCACGTGCTCCGTATCTCTGTGG
>JACOVZ010000061.1 GCA_016177065.1 Candidatus Wildermuthbacteria bacterium
CTTGGCCACGCGGGAGCGATTGTGAGCAAGGGCAGGGGATCTGCCTCTTCAAAGATAGAAGCATTAAAAAAAGCAGGGGCTTTGATTGCAGAAACTCCGGAGGATATTCCTTTACTGGTGAACCATGAGATTTCGCACAAAAATTAGCAAAACAGAAAACGGAAAACATGAGATCTACGGGCATGACATTGTTGATCTCATAAAAAAACATTCATTTGAGGAAGTTGTTTTTTTGCTTTTGAAGGGCGCCTTGCCCAATGAAAAAGAAAAAGGGCTTTTGGGAAGCATGCTCGTTTCTTCCGTGGAGAACGGCATTGAAGCCCCTTCTCTGTATGTGCCGCGTGTTGTTGCCGCGTCTGGAAATGCGGCGCACGTAGCTTTGGCCTCGGGCATGCTTTCTATAGGAGAAAGGCATGGAGGGGCGGCGGAGAAAGCGGCAAAGTTTTTTGCAGACCATATCGCAGAAGCTCCAGAAGCAGTTGTTGAAGACCACAAGAACGAGATTATTCCGGGGTTTGGCCACAAAATTTATAAAGACGGAGATCCAAGAGCAAAGGCGCTTTTTGAAAAGGCGAAGGAGCTGGGATTTTCCTGCAAGTTTTTTGATTTCGCATACGAGATTGAAAAAGAATTAGAAAAAAAGAAAGGCAAGAAACTTCCTTTGAATGTAGACGGGGCCTTGGCCTGCTGCATGCTTGAACTTGGCCTTGACCCAAGACTCGGGAAATCCCTCTTTCTCATTTCAAGAATCGTTGGAATGGCCGCTCATGTCTTGGAAGAAATGGAACAGGACAATTCTTACTACAGGCTTGAGCAAGAGGATATTCGCCATGAAAATTAAGCCCATTCAACAAGTTCAGGGCAAGAATGTTGTCGTGATTGGCGGGGGAACCGGCACCTACACCGTCTTAAGCGGGCTTAAGAAGCATCCGCTGAATCTTACTGCCATTGTTTCAATGGCAGATGACGGAGGATCAACGAAGATTCTTAGGGAAGAATTCGGAATTTTGCCTCCAGGATCCGTGCGTCCAGCATTAGTTGCGCTTTCCCAGGAAGAGCGGCCTTTGGCTGAGCTTTTTAATTTTCGCTTTGCAAACGGAAGCTTTAACGGGCATAACTTTGGCAATTTGTTCATTACCGCATTAACAAAACAGCTTGGGAGCTTTGAAGAAGCCATTGAAATGGCAGGAAAGATTTTGGGCATTAAGGGTTCTGTCATTCCTTCAACGCTTCAAGATGTTAGGCTTTTTGCAGAGCTTGAGAATGGAGAGATTATTAGGGGAGAAGCGAACATTGACGTTCCGAGCCATGACGGAAGCCTCAGAATTCAAAAAGCGTGGCTGGAACCTGAAGCGAAAGCAAACCCCAAAGCGGTTGATGCTCTGAAGAAAGCAGATTTGATTGTCATTGGCCCGGGCGACATATTTTCAAGCATTGTTCCGAACTTTTTGACAGAAGGCTTAGCGGACGCCGTAAGGAAGAGCAAGGCCAAAAAGGTATATGTGTGCAATATTATGACCAAATTCGGGGAAACAAAGGGGTTTGGCGCCCTTGATTTCTTCCAAACTATGGAACAGTATGTGGGAAGCAATGCCATTGATTTTTTTCTTGTAAACAGCGCGAAGCCTTCCCAAGGCAGGATTAAGAAATATGAAAAAGAGAAGGCGGAATTCGTAGGGCTTATCCCGGAACATTTTAAGGGAAAACAGACTAAGGTGATCGTGAAAAATCTCATGCGGCCCAAGGGGTTTATCCGTCATGACCCAGATAAACTGGCGAACGTAATCATTTCTTTATTGTAATTTCATGCAAGCCGTCATCATTGCAGCCGGAGAATCTTCAAGATTCTGGCCGCTCAATCAAGGCCATAAAACCCAAGCTCGCATTTTGGGAAAACCTTTGATCTACTGGACTATCAAAGGATTGGCGCAAAATGGCGTTCAAGACATTGTTGTGGTCTGTAAGACGGGTTCTTCTTTGCCAGAAGCGCTGAATGCCGGAAACGATCTTGGAGTTTCTTTGCGGTTTGTGTTTCAGGAAAAACCTCTGGGAACAGGAAATGCGCTGTGGCAGGCGAAGGATTTCATCAAGGAATCCTTTTTTGCTTTGTGGCCCAACAAAGTGAATGCCGGCAAGCTTGCCAAAGACATGAAAAATCACAAAGAAACCAGCGGGTTCCGGGCGGTCTTTGCGGGAGCTGAAACTCAGAGTCCCTGGGATTACGGCATTGCTCGTCTTGAAGAAAGCAGGCTTCTTGAAATTCACGAGAATCCAACGCCGGGAACTGAACCTTCAAAGATTAAGATACTGGGGTTTTACTTTTTTGAGCCTGATTTCTTTGACTATTACGAAAAACTTGAAAAACACCACGAAGCAGATCTTATTGACGCAGTGAATCTTTACCTCAAAGACAGGAAAACTTCTGTGATGATGCTGGACAAGGATGTTCCGGCCCTGAAGTATCCATGGGAGCTGCTGGGCATTTTAGACATACTTTTGAACTCAGAAAATTTTCAGCCCGGCATTCACAAAACAACAAAGATTGGATTGAATGTTATTATCAAGGGAGATGTGCATATAGGAGCGAATACAATTATCAAAGACAACACGATCATTGAGGGGCCGTGTTTTATCGGAGAAAATTGCGAGATAGGATACTCCAACGTGCTGAGGGGCCCTTTGGATATTGAAAAAGGAGTTAAAACCGGAGCGTTTTTTGAGGCAAAACACAGTATTATCCAGGAAGGAGCCAGTTTCCATTCTGGGTATATTGGAGATTCTATCATTGGAAAGAACTGCAAGTTTGGAGCAGGATTCATTTCGGCAAACCGCAGGCTTGATAGGCAGAATGTCTTAGTTGAAGTGAAGGGGAAGAAAGTTGATACCGGCGCTTCATTTTTAGGAGTTGCTGCAGGAGAGGGATCTTCGTTTGGAATCCAATCTGGGACCATGCCGGGAGTATTGGTGGGGTCAAACTGCAGAGTAGGGCCCGGGGTTAAGGTGTTTGCAAACCTTGAAGACGGCAAAACCTTGCGCTCAGAGTGATTTCAATGAGAGTGTTGAAGCTTTCAAAGAGCAACAGGGATGAGATAATAAAGAAAGCGATTCTCGTTTTTCGCAAAGGAGGAATTATTGTTTCTCCAACTGATACGGTGTATGGTTTACTAGGAGATGCTTTGAATCCCAAGGCGATTCGCGCAATTTTCAAAATCAAAAAAAGAAGAAAAGATAAGCCCTTGGGAGTGTTCGTAAGGAATATTGAGCAGGCGAAAAGGTTTGCAAAGATTGCAAAAAGCCAGGAAAAACTATTGAGAAAATCCTGGCCAGGGCAATTCACCTTTATCCTTGAAAGCAGAGGCAATCTTCCCAAAGAGCTTGGTTCAAGAAAAACAATTGGAATGAGATCTCCTGACAGCATATTTCTTCAAAAGCTTTTGACTCTGTGGTCTGGGCCTTTAGTCCAAACCTCAGCGAACATTTCAGGAAAACCCGCTAGCGACAACGCAGAAGATATTGCAAAGCTGTTTTCAGGGAAATCTTTTTGCCCCGGCATGATTATTGACGGAGGGTTAAGTTCCTTGAGAGCATCAACAGTCATTGATCTGGCGCATAACAAGAAAAGAATTTTAAGAAAATGAAATCGCTCAAGAAAACCGATCCTGAAATCCGTACACTTATTGAAGCTGAGGAAACAAGGCGGAGATTTGGCTTAGAAATGATTCCTTCTGAAAATCATACTTCCCCATCAGTGCTTGAAGCACTAGGCTCCACTCTTACCGACAAATATTCAGAAGGCTACCCCGGGAAGCGCTATTACGGAGGCAACGAGTTCATTGATATGATTGAAAACTTGGCCAGAGCCCGCGCGCGCAAAGCATTTGGCGTTCCTTTTGCGAATGTGCAGCCCTATTCCGGGAGCCCTGCGAACCAGGCAGTGTATTTTGCGGTGTTAAAGCCAGGAGACGTTGTTATGGGCCTGGATCTTTCTCATGGAGGCCATTTGACTCATGGATGGAAAACGAATTTCTCAGGCACTTTTTACAAATCAGTTCCGTATCATGTAACCAAAAAAGGCGTTGTTGATTTTGCAGAGGCAAGAAGGCTTGCCTTAAAACACAAGCCAAAGCTCATGTGGGTCGGGTTTACCGCCTACAGCAGGCAGTTTCCCTTTCGCGAAATGGCGAAAATAGCAGATGAGGTTGGGGCATATCTTGCAGCCGACATTTCTCATATCGCAGGCCTTGTTGTTGCAAAGGCGCACCCGAGCCCGGTTCCTTTTGCCCATATTATTACAACAACCACGCATAAGACTCTTCGCGGGCCCAGGGGAGCTATTATCATGGTTACTCCAAAAGGGCTGAAAAAAGATCCCGATCTTCCTTTAAAGATTGATAAGGCTATTATTCCGGGCCTTCAGGGTGGACCTCACAACCATCAGACTGCGGCCATTGCGGTGGCGCTTAAGGAAGCCCTGAAGCCCTCGTTTGCGGCATATGGAAAGCAAGTGGTGAAGAATGCAAAGGCCCTTGCAAAAGGCCTGATGCAAAGGGGATTGAGTATAGTTTCTCATGGAACCGACAATCACATGATGCTTGTTGATCTTTCTTCATACGGAGCAGGGTCTGGCATATTTTTGCAGGATGCTTTGGATATGGCGGGCATCACCGTGAACAAGAATACAGTCCCCGGAGATCCGTCTTCTCCTTTTTATCCGAGCGGAATCAGGCTTGGAACTCCTGCCATTACCACAAGGGGCATGAAGGAGAAAGAAATGGGCCTGATTGCGGATTGGATTGCAAGAGTTGCAAAAGAAATCAGGCAATACCGGCTGCCCGCGGATCAAAAGGAAAGAGTCGCCTATCTCAAGAGGTTTAAGAAAGAAATCGCGAAAAACCTTGCGTTGAAAAAAGTGAAAGGGGAAGTAAAAAAGCTGTGCTTAAGATTTAAGCTTCCCTACTGATATGGAATTGTTATCCGGAGAACCTATCGCAAGGCGCATGATTTCTGATTTAAAGCCCCGCATTGGTTTAAACCTCTCTCTTTCCGTGGTGCAAGTTGGAGAGAATAAGGTTTCTGAAAGATATATCGGAGAAAAAGCCAAGGTTGCAAAAGAACTCGGTATTAGTTTTAAGGTAGCGCGTTTTCCCAGAGAGGTTTCCCAAGAAGAGCTGGAAAAGAGCGTTGCGGAGTTAGGGTTAAACAAAGGCGTTTCCGGAATCATTATTCAGCTTCCTTTGCCAGCCCATCTTTTTGCTCAAAAAGTTCTTGATTTAATCCCTTTGGGAAAAGACGTTGATGTTCTTTCATCTGCAAACTTTGAGCTGTTTAAACAAGGAAGATCACGAATTCTGCCGCCAACTATAGAAGCTATTTCTTGCCTTCTTCAGGAATCTGGAGTTTCAATACAAGAGAAGAATACAGTGATTATTGGAAAGGGCAGGCTTGTGGGCGAGCCTTTGCGCGTCTGGTTTCTGCAAAAAGGGATTACGCCAGTTGTTGCTGATAAATCAACCTTGAATATCGGGGAGCTTGCAAGAAGCGCAGACATTCTCATTTCAGCCGCAGGAAAAGCAGGCCTGATAACGGGAGATATGGTAAAAGAGGGAGCAGTTGTGATTGATGCCGGGACCAGCGTTGAAAGCGGAGAAGCGAAAGGAGATATAGACTTTGAAAGCGTTTCAAAGAAAGCCGCATACATAACTCCTGTGCCAGGAGGCGTGGGGCCGCTTACGGTTGCCAACCTTTTTAATAATCTGGTAAAACTTTCAGAGCAATGAATCCCGTTATTGTTTTCTTTTCAGAATATCTCCAATACGCTGTTGCTGCAATCGTAGCAGTATTCTTGTTAAGAGACTGCAAAAAGAATCTTTCTCTTATTGCGCAGACTGCGGGAGCCGCAATCCTTTCTCGGGGAGTGTTCACCGAGATTATTCGTTTTGTCTGGCACAGAGACAGGCCGTTTGTGGAGCAGAACTTTATTCCGTTGGTTCCGCATGCTGATTCCGCTTCTTTTCCCTCGGGCCATGCGGCATTCTTTTTCGCGATAGGATTTGTTTTGTATGCGTATAACAAAAAATTAGGGATTTTCGTTCTTGCCTCAAGCACCCTGATCTCTTTTGCCAGAGTTTTAGCCGGGCTTCATTGGGTTTCAGATATTGCAGGGGGAGTATTTATCGGTATGCTGTCAGCAGTGATCGTGATACAGTTAATGCATAAATATGGAAATCGTTTCATTGGCAGATCTCCAGAAGCTTGATATCCGCATTGGAAAAGTACTGCACGCGGAAAGAATTGCGGATACAAACAAGCTCATACGGCTTGAGATTGATTTTGGCGTGGAAACAAGACAGGTAATAACAGGAATGGCAGAGTTCTTTGAGCCTTCCCATTTCATAGGCAAAGAGATCCCCGTGATCGTGAACTTAAGCCCCAGGAACATCCAAGGCATTGAGAGCCAGGGAATGATTCTTGCGGTGGAGGCAGCAGGAAGGCCTGTGTTGCTGTATCCTGAGCAAGAAGTGCCTCCAGGAAGCATGGTGCGATAATGCTAAAAACAAAAAGAAAGGCGGCCTATGCCTCGCAAGAAGACCGCCCTTTTTGTGGAGAAAATTTGTCAATTATACAGTATGTATAGTGTTCCGCAGTTTTTGCAGACTCCTTTTCCTGCCTGGTTTACTATTTTGCCGCCGCAGGAGCAGAAATCTGCTGGAGTTGTCGCCATGTCCTTAACCGTTAATACAGGTGAAGTAGGCATTCAAACCTCCTTTGCGTTCTTAGTTTTTTCTTATCATATCTGACAGGAAAAGTCAAGTGCTGGTGCTGTATTCTTGAATTAGTCCGAACGCATTTCGCCGCCTGCGGCGGCGAGGAGCCAGCCCAGCAAATCGCGGCTCCGTCGCACCGATGACAAATTCAAGTTTTTCTTTGGCAGCTTTTAATAAAGTTTACCACCTATGACAGCATCAACACTATCAGGCGAAATCAAAACACATTCTTTGTTTGCGTCGGGAACACCAAACGTCAAAATTTCGGAAGATAATTTTCCGATCTGTCTTGGCGGCAAATTCACAACACCAAGCACAAGTTTTCCGATTAACTGGTCTTTCGTGTATCGAATGACACGAGCGCCAGAAACTTTTTTACCAATCTCATCACCAAAATCTATTGTGAGTTTGTGCGTGGTGTATTTCGCGTTTGGCAACTCCTCAACTTCAACAATTTTGCCAACGCGAATATCTAGTTTTTGGAAATCATCAAAAGTTATCATAAGTCTAGAATCTGAACGAGTTCTTTCAATCCCGACACCTCAAGATCAGCTTGTCCACTTGCGGGAGGAGTTGCGCCAAATCCTTTCTTACCTTTCCTTCGATTTACCCAAACAGTTGATAACCCGACTGTTTTGGCTGGAACAATATCGTGATAAATACTTTGCGCAACATGCAAAATTTTATCTGGAGAAACACCAATTTTACGAATTGCAAAATCAAAGTTATCAAAGACTGGTTTATAACTGCGAACTTGCTCGGCTGTTATTATGTAATCAAAAC
>JACOVZ010000064.1 GCA_016177065.1 Candidatus Wildermuthbacteria bacterium
CGATAGCGTTTATAAGCATCCCTTCTCTTGCGTTAAGAATGCGTGCGCTTATGTATCCAATCGGCAGCCAAGTGACAGCAATAACTAGTACGTACAGCCAAAACGAATTCATTGTTCCCTCCTTTAAGTTTAAGAACTATTTCTTTTAAGTTCTATCTAGCAGAATTGAGAAGGAAAGTCAAGCAAATGAAAACCCCCGAAAGGCGGGGGTTTACAGCAGACTTCCTACTGGAACCGGCAACAATTCAATCCGCGTGGGGGAAACAGGGTTTTTGCGGCCCGCAAGTTTCAAGAACCTTTCAGGGGTAATATCCTCTATTCGTTTGATGATAGGATTATCAAACCTATGCGGCTTGAAAAGCACATCCATGCCGGGTTTTAATCCCAGTTTCTTTATGATTTCCAATCTTTGCTTCTTGTATTTATCGCTGAGAACTCCGTGGCTTTTTTCTCGTGCCTCCATTCTTGCTGATCTCAGCATATGGGCCATCATTGTTGTGATATCTCCCCTGTTTTTTCTTGCGAGCGTTTCTGGATTAATTCCGTATTGAACAAGAACTCGCGCCTGATCTTCGGTTGGTCCCATAACCATAGTTCACCTCCTTGTTGGTCTTATGTGCTTTGCCATGATAGTATACTACAAGTATGCAGATATTCAATACCCTTTCCCGGAAAAAGGAACTATTGAAGCCCTTCGGCAAAGCTCAGAACAAAAAGCTGAAGCTTTTTGTATGCGGGATCACTCCGTATGATTTTGCGCACCTGGGGCACGCGAGGACGTACATTGCGTTTGACGCATTCGTGAAATATCTGAGGAGCGCAGGGTTTAGGGTGTTGTATCTTCAAAATATCACTGACGTAGACGACAAAATTATTCAACGCGCAAAAGAGCTGAATAAAACTCCGAAATCTTTGGCAAGAAGGTTTGAGAAAGAATACCTGAAGAATATGAAGGAGCTAAGGGTAGACAGCGTAAATAAATATGCAAGGGCAACGGAGCATATAAAAGAAATTGTGAACCAGGTAAAGAAGCTTTTGGCTAAAGGGTTTGCGTATGAAATTGAGAATGACGGAATCTATTTTGACATCTCCAAGTTCAAGGGATACGGAAAGCTTTCAGGAAGAACCAACCTGCAGGCGCAAGATGCAGTTTCCCGCATTGACGAATCAGTGCAAAAAAGAAACAAGGGAGACTTTGCGCTTTGGAAGTTCTCAAAACCAGGAGAACCTAAATGGCCAAGTCCATGGGGCAAAGGCAGACCTGGCTGGCACATTGAAGACACCGCAATTTCCGAGAAGTACTTCGGAGCGCAGTATGATATGCACGGCGGAGGCATTGACCTTATGTTTCCCCACCACGAGGCAGAGATTGCGCAAATGGAGGCAATATCGGGGAAAGAACCCTTTGTGAAGTATTGGCTTCATACGGGATTTTTGACCATTGAAGGGGAAAAGATGTCAAAATCCCTTGGGAATTTCATCACTATTAATAATTTTCTCAGTAAGCATTCTCCGCGAGTTTTAAGATTCTTTGTATTGAAAACCCACTATCGCTCCCCTATTGATTATTCAGAAGAGCTTCTTTTGCAGACACAGCACGAGCTAAGACGCATTGATGAGTTTGCAGAAAAACTGAAATCTTCCGCTTTGCCTTCTCGCCAGATTTCTGCCGATAAGGAGATTCAGAATTTCCAAGATGGGTTCTCTAAAGCCCTAGGAGATGATTTCAATACTCCCAAAGCCACTGCCGTTGTTTTTGAATTGATCAGATGGGGCAATGCTTTGCTTGCTCAAAATCAGCTGAGCAAAAAGAGCGCAAAGACAATTCTCCGTTTCCTGAAAGAGATTGATAAGATTTTAGATCTTGATTTTGCAAACGCCATTGAAAAAGTCCCCGAAGAAATTCTCCAGCTCGCCAAACAGCGCGAAGAATGCCGCAAGAACAAGCAATGGCAGAAAGCAGACAAAATTCGAAGTAGAATCAACTTACTGGGTTGGCAAGTCGATGATACTTCCGAGGGATTTGTGTTGAGAACCAAACCTTGACAAGACGTATTTTCCGTGATAGTATAGGACTTATCGTACCAAAAACACAAAATATGAGGTTTGAAAAGAGAAGGGAGGATTTTCATGCCCGCATGGATTATTAGTTTGGTGGTGCCGTACCTTTTAATCGGATTGGTATTGCAACGGAACGCATTCCAGAAACCAGTCGGCGAACATCGAGGCGATCTCGGAGGGCACCGACGCAGGATCCCGAATCCGGATGTTCCTGCATGGCTGAGGGCCGCGTTCTTACTTCTGTGGCCCCTTGTCTTTCTTGCTGTATCGGTAGTTTCTTTAGGAAGGATTTCTGTAATAAGGGGTTTTGTAGAGGAGTTGAAGAATCTGTATCGCTATGTCGTGCTGGGCGATACCTGTCCTGAAGAACAGCTAGACGAAGCGAGGTCTCGGAAGATTGCAAAAGAAAAACCTGATCCGGGGTCTAAGATCCACGCTAACGAGTGTACGCCTGTCGGCAAAGTGCACGAATGAGAAGGTCGGCAAGAATAAAAGCGGGTGAGGTTACACTTCACCCGCTGTTTTTTTGTGCGCTTGCCAATTATCTCTCGACTGGCTATGATAACCCTATCATGACCAACGGCGTTACTACGGAAAAATTCACTCTTCCCGAAAAGCTTCCCCCTCAATCAATTGAGGCAGAAATGTCTTTGCTCGGGTCTTTAATGCTGGACAAAGACGCCATTGCAAAAGTGGCTGATTTTCTTGAACCCAGGGATTTCTATCGGGGCATTCACCAGAGCATTTATGAGGTGATGCAGGAACTCTTTGAAAAAGGAGATCCCATTGATATTCTTTCTGTTTCAGGCAGGCTCAAAGAAAAAGGAAAGCTTGAAGAGGTTGGAGGCACCAGCTACATTACCGAACTCGTAAGCACGGTGCCAACGGCTTCGCACGTTCTTTCGTACGCAAAGATAGTGCAGAAGAAAAGAATCCTCAGGGACCTTATCTCAGCTTCCCATGACATTGGTCTTCTTGGTTTTGAAGAAACAGAAGATTCAGACGTTCTCTTGGACAAAGCAGAAGCTAAGATCTTCAGCATTGCCCAGAAATCCCTTTCTCGGAATTTCATACGGGTCAAGGACGCTCTGGAAGAGGCGTTTGAGCGCATTGAGAAGCTGTCTCAGCATGAAAAAGCAACGAGGGGCGTTCCAACCGGCTTTAGAGATTTGGACAATATTCTTTCAGGGCTTCAGAATTCAGATTTGATTCTTCTTGCCGCCCGTCCTTCTTTGGGAAAATCTGCTTTGGGGTTGGATATTGCAAGAAGAGTGGCTGTGGAACAGAAAATCCCTGTTGCGGTGTTCAGCCTTGAAATGTCAAAAGACCAGGTTGTAGACAGATTCATTGCGGCCCAAGCTGGCGTTGACTTATGGAGGTTGAGAACAGGCAAACTCTCTTCAGAAGGCAATGAGAATGACTTCTCAAAAATCCAGAGCGCCTTGGGAGTGATAGCCGAGGCCCCCATATTCATTGACGAAACTTCTTCCCAGAACGTTCTCCAGATGAGGGCTATGGCCCGCAGACTCCAGGTAAGCCAGGGCCTGGGGCTGATCATTGTGGATTATCTTCAGCTTATTGAGCCCAGGAACAGCATGACAGGCATTGTTCAGCAGGTTACCGAGATATCCAGATCACTGAAAGGGCTAGCAAGAGAATTGAACGTGCCGGTGCTTGCTTTGTCTCAGCTTTCCCGTTCTGTGGAGCAGAGAACTCCGCAGAGGCCCCGACTTTCCGATCTTCGAGAAAGCGGAAGTCTGGAACAAGATGCGGATGTGGTGCTGTTCATTTACCGCGAAGACAGATACGACCCCCAAGGAGCGAACAAAAATGTTGCGGAAATCATTATCGCAAAGCACCGCAACGGCCCTGTGGGGTCTGTAAAACTGTTCTTCAACGAAAAGACCGTGAACTTTTCCGATCTTGCAAAAGACATGGAATACCAGGAATATCAGACAGGGAACGGAGACGCCCTGTAGCTTGCATGTATCCTCAGCCAATCCAAAAGCTCATTGAGCTTTTCTCACAGTTCCCAGGCGTGGGGCCGAGAACCGCCTCCCGCTTTGTTTTTTACCTTTTGAAAAGCTCAGACCAGGATATTGAGAAACTTATTGGAGCTGTGCAGGATTTAAAGAAGAAAACCGGCATATGCGAACTGTGCTTTAATCCTTTCTCAAGAGCCGAAAGCTCTTCTGAAGACAGACTTTGCCCAATTTGCAGCAATGCCTCAAGAAACCAAGGCATAGTGTGCATAGTAGAAAAAGAAAGCGATCTTGAAGCCATAGAGAAGACCAATACCTTCAAAGGCCTGTATTTCGTGCTTGGAGGCACCTTGGGGCAGTTACGGAAGGAGGACCTGTCAAAGTTGAGGGTGAAGGAGCTAAAAGCCCGCGTAGCCAAAGAAGGCGTTAAAGAAGTCATCCTTGCCTTAAATCCCACAACCGAAGGAGAGGCCACTGCTCTGTATCTGGAAGGGGTTCTCAAGCCCCTTTTAAAGAAGATAACAAAGCTGGGCAGAGGATTGCCTATGGGAGGAGAAGTTGAATACGCAGACGAAGAAACCCTGCGCCAAGCCTTAGAAGGCCGCCGTTAATGCCAATGAAAAAGAGCCGCTGAATACATCAGCGGCTCTTTTGAGTTATGACTTATTCCTTGAAATGGAAGTTTCCGTGCCCTTTTGCTTCAATCCGGATCTGATGCGAGCTTCTTTTTGCGCCTGTTCTGGAGTCAGAGTTCGCATACGTGCTTTCGCAAGCACTAGGACAAGTTCTTCCGGGAGTTCTTTTCTTGCG
>JACOVZ010000008.1 GCA_016177065.1 Candidatus Wildermuthbacteria bacterium
GCTCAAGGGCAGGCTCTGAGTTCGGTTTCCCAACGTAAAAAAATACAATTTTTTCCCCCAATATATCGTCAGCGATTCCAACCGCAGTGCCGCTCTCAATAAGATTCAACTTATCAACAAAAGAATCAATTGATTCCGGGCTGATATTGGCCCCTCCCCGCTTAATGATATTTTTTTTGCGGCCGGTGATCAAAAGAGAGCCGTCGCCTCGCAGTTGCCCTAAATCTCCTGAAATGAATTTCCCCTCGCGCATAATGTCGCCCTGATTAATGTTGTAATATCCCAAAAACATCCACGGCACGCCCACATAAATCTCCTGGTCAGCGCCAAAATCAAGCTCAACGCCGCGCAATGCTTTGCCAACGCCGTCTGCAAACGAATCAGACGGAGCATTGGTGGTATTAAACAATGTTTCGGACAATCCATAGCTTTCAAATAACGGGATAGCATATTTCTCTTCAAACTCTTTCTTTAACCTGGGCAGCAAGGGCGCCGTTCCCACACATCCTGCCATTGGGCTGCGCAAAGCAAGTGTTCGCCCGTCCGTGCCTCTATCAAGCTTCAAGAGCAAGGAAACAATGGTGGGGATAAACCAAAAAGTGTTAACACCGTAACGCGCGGGCACTTCCCAAAATCTCATTATTCCCGAAACGCGAAAACGATCGCCGATAACAATTTTGCTTCCTGAAAAAAACGGCAGAAAGATCAAGTTTAAAATCCCTGCCATATATGTCATCGGAAGATTGTGATAAAAAACGTTCTGCGGCCCGAAATTGAACCTCTCAGCGAATGCCTGTGAAGTCATTGCAAAATTTTTGCAAGAGTGGATCACCCCTTTAGGGGCTCCGGTTGACCCGGAAGTGAATGTTATCGTATATGGAGCTTCGTAATCCACATCGTCAAATACGGCAAGCAAGGAAACATCAGCATCGCGATCATTTTGATAAAAAGACTCTGCCAGAGAATTCAAACGAATGACTTCTCTGTGAGATGATCCAATGTTCTCAATGTTGTCATCCGCAATAATGCAGCGGTATTGCAATTGAGACAATATGGCGTCAACTTCCTCAATCCCCTTTTCAGGATCAATAGGCACGACTACAGCGCCCTTTAAGAGCAACGCAAAATACAGCACCATCAAATGCAGGGAATTTTGAATAATAAGGCACACGATATCTCCTTTTGCAATTTTAAGGTTATCAAGCGCCTGCCTGGCACTAAGAACGCAACGAAAAAAATCTTTATGTGAAAAGGTTTTGCCAGACACAGCTTCTGTTACGAAAAGCTCATCCCAGTTGTTCTGGAAGGTTTGTATGAATAATTCAGCAACATTCATGCAAAAACTCCTGCATTACTTCTTTTCATCCTGTTCGCCTCCAAGGTAGCGATTAAACTGATATTTGCCCAAAGATACTTCTTTTCTGCCCTTTGTTTTCAATTTTCTTGCGATAGTATCAAGAATATTTTCGTCAGCATTGACCTTATCTATCTTGCACAGTTCAATAATCAAAAGGGCTGGATCAACGCTGTATTTCGCGGAATATTTCTGGATTTTCGGCATATAGCTTGAATGAAATTCAGCATAGCCGGCAACGGTATCAAGAAGCATCCTGCCTGTTTTGGAAATTAAAGGCTGAACATGTTTCTGCCCTGCTTCAAGTATCTTTAATAAATCAATGGGAAGATTGTATCCTTTTTTCAAAAGAGCGGCTACCACAACTTCCGTGCACGCATTTCCCGCGCTTCTCCCCAACGATTGCAAAGTCGTATCTATAAACTCTATTCCCAGATCTGCCGCAAAAAGGCTGTTTGAAACCGCAAGGCCAAGATTATCATGCCCATGAAATCCCAAAGGCAAATCAGTAACTGATCGAGCTGCCTTGTAATATTTCTCAATATCTTCCGGGAACATGCCTCCTGCAGAATCAACGATATAAATCAGGTCAGCCCCGTACTTCTGAGAAAGCTTCACCTGCTTGGCAAACTCCTTTGGCGGCACCGCATATGATTTCATGTAGTTTGCCGTAACAAACATCTTGTGCTTTTTTGCCCGTTTTATGTACTGTTCGGAATTTGCGACCTCGGTAACGTTGGTTCCTATTCGTATAAATCCCATCCCATGCTTATGAGCTAAGTCTATATCTTCAAGGCGCGCAATTTTTGGAATGCAGAACATTCCGTATTTTGCTTTCTTAAGCGTTTTCTCGGCAGCTACCATATACTCTTCATCAGTCTGCATGGCCTTTCCATATCCCATGGCATCAGCATTCAGCCCGACTCCATGGCCAACCTCAATGTATTGAATCCCGGCATCTTCCAGCGCCTTGCATATGATTGAAGTATCTTCCGAGGTAAATGAAAAATTGACGTCGTAGCTTCCGTCACGCAACGTGGCATCAAGAATTTTTACGTCTTTTTTCATAAAATCAATATGTCATAAAACTGCCGGGAGCGCAACCTCCAAAAATACATATATTTGCAAAATAAGCTCTGCGTGATACCATACCATACATATGAATTCATATGCGGCCGGCAAAAAAATATACGAATTACTATGCAAACTCTATCCTATTTGCAGAAGCATTACCGGGAACGGAACACGACAGACTTTAGCTGAAATAAAGGCCATTATACCGATAGAAACCCATGAGGTTCCAACCGGAACCAAGGTTTTTGATTGGGCTATCCCAAAAGAATGGAATATTAAAGACGGCTATGTAAAAAATTCAAAAGGAGAAAAAATACTGGATTTTCAAAAATCAAATCTCCACGTCTTAAACTACAGCGCGCCGGTTCATGCGAAACTTTCATTAAAAGAGTTGCAAAAACATCTCTACTTTCTTGAAGAATATCCAGATTGGATCCCATATGTTACTTCGTATTACAAGGAAAACTGGGGGTTTGCCTTGCCTTATCGTCAATACAAAACATTGCCTGACGACACGTATGAAGTGTTCATAGATTCCGAATTAAAAGACGGAAATCTTTCTTACGGAGAGCTGTATGTGCCAGGCGCAAAGAAAGATGAAATCCTGCTTTCAACCTATATCTGCCATCCTTCGCTTGCCAATGACAACTTAAGCGGCATAGCCCTTGCTGCATTCCTCGCAAAACACCTCATGCAGGAAAAACGAACATATTCCTACAGATTCCTTTTTATCCCAGAAACAATCGGCGCCATTGCTTGGCTTTGCCGCAATGAGAATAAAATAAAAAACATCCGGCATGGGCTCGTGATAACCTGCGTGGGAGACCAGGGAAAATTCACCTACAAAAAGAGCAGGCAAGGAAATGCGGAGATTGACAAGGCGGCAGAAAAAGCATTGGCCGACCTGGAAAAACCATACGAAATTATTGATTTTTTCCCTTCGGGAAGCGATGAACGCCAATTCTGCTCTCCTGCATTCAATCTCCAGGTAGGATCTCTTATGAAAACTCCTTATGGGCGGTTTCCCGAATACCATACATCGGCAGATGATCTCGCTTTTGTTCAACCGCAGTATCTTGAAGACACGTTCAACGCGTATCTTCAAACCTTATTCATTATAGAGAACAATGGCAGATACCTGAACCTGAATCCAAAGTGTGAGCCGCAATTGGGCAAAAGAGGACTCTATCATATGATCGGCACCCAAAAAGAAAATGCGCCAGACGAGTTTGCGCTTCTTTGGGTATTGAATCTTTCCGATGGCAATTACTCGCTTCTTGATATCTCCGTGCGCTCGGGCCTCACATTCAGCCAAATCAAAAACGCAGCTGATGTGCTCGTATCTGCAGGGCTATTGCAAAAGATTGAAAATAAACCTACTTCTTAAAATACACTCCTGCGTAGTCAACTGGGATCAGCTGAACTTGAAGCTTTCTCGTTGCCAAAAACTCATCCACTGCTTTTTTGCATCCTTGCCAATGCCCATAATCATCAATAAGAACATAGCCGCCCGAAACCACGTTGTCATATAAATTATCTAGAATGCACTTGGTAGATTCATACCAATCAGCGTCAAGGCGCAGCAGTGCGATAGGACCGATACTCTGTTTTTCTTTGGGCAAAACATCCTGAAACCATCCTTTTTTGATAATTATGTTCTCCGGATTCAATTTTAGAACTGAGAAGAACAGTTGTTTCACGTCTTCCAGGGGGCCGACGCATTTCTCTATAGAGCGCAATGCCCCAGAATCTCTATGCGCGGCATAGGTGCTTGCGGTGGCGCCGTCTTTTTTGGTGGGCTCTGGTAATCCTTCAAAGGAATCAAAAAGCCATATCTTCCTGCCTGATTTTGCTTTATCTGCAACTTTTGCCATAAGCCCTATGGCGCCTCCTTTCCAGACTCCGCATTCCACAAACGCTCCGGGAATGCGATTTCTCTCCAGAAATTCCGCAACCGTGCATGCGTTTGCCAATCGCTTGTATTCCACCATAGTATACGGCGAAATCCTCAAAAACAGCATGAGCCGTCCAAGATGGAATATATTATTCACAAAAGCTGCGGCAAGAAAACGCCCTTTGTAGTATGCATCCACAAAAGTTTGGTTTTTCCGCAATACTGCCTTAATTTTTGTGATTATATTTTTCATTCCATTTTGCCAAAAGAACGAGATCAACGTAAGAACTTTTGAATCTTGCGTGCGCCCTTCGCCTTCCTTCTTCCGCAAAACCAGCCTTGAGGAACGATTTAATTGATCCTATATTATTCGCATATGACCCGGCAGAAATCTTATGAAGCTTTAATTTCTCAAATGCGAAGCTTGCAATAAGCAAAATCGCCTCTGTTGCAAAACCTTTCCCCCATGATTGTTTATCTCCGATCATAATGCCAATATCTGCGACGCTGTGATACGTATCAATCGGGCCAAGCTTAATATTGCCAATATGTTTTTGAGTGTCTTTTCTTATAATTGCGAAAAAATGCACGAGCGGATTGCTTCTCATTTTCTTTATATAGAGCCGAAGATCCCCTGCTCTGTATTTCCTGAAACGACTCTCCAAATACTGCGTAATCTCCTTGTTATTCATCCAGGACACATACTCTTTTGTCGCGTCGGAAAGACGCACGGAACGCAATGAAACTCGCTCTCCCTCAAGTTCTATTTCTTTTTCCCTAAATGCCATAGGCCTTTACAATACCTTGAACTTTTTTGATAACCGTTCTTACGTCTTTTGCGCTCATATGAGGATATAAAGGCAATGTTAGGGCTCTTTCATAATAATGTTCAGCAACCGGGAAGTCTCCATATTGATATCCGAATTTCTTCTTGTAAAAAGGCTGCATGTGCAGGGGCACGTAATGGACCTGAACGCCTATTCCTGCTTTCTTAAGTTCATTGAAAATCTGCTCCCTGCCTGTTTTAAGCATCTCCAGACGCAGCTGAATGACGTACAAATGGAATGCCGGTTTTACGAAGTTCTGGACAGGGAACACCGCAATCTGTTTTATTTTTTTAAAAGCGCTGTCGTATTCCCGTATAATCTCATTGCGCCTCGCGACAAATCTGTTCAGTTTTTTCAATTGGCTCAGCCCCAAAACGCACTGAATGTCGGTAATCCTGTAATTGTACCCCGGGCGTTCAAATTCGTAATACCAAGCTCCCTTTTCAGGTTTCTTTTCAATGCCGTGATGACGGAATATTCTCATTTTATCGCAGAACTCCTTGCTGTTTGTAAGAACCATGCCTCCCTCGCCCGTGGTGATTGTTTTTACCGGGTGAAAGCTTAAAATCGTCATATCGGAAATGCTCCCTATCTTTCTTCCCCGATATTCAGAAC
>JACOVZ010000062.1 GCA_016177065.1 Candidatus Wildermuthbacteria bacterium
GAGCAGCTGAAGAAGCAGGGGAGGTGAAGTCTGCTTTCAACGTTGTCTTGACCGCGGTAGGAGACAAAAAGATTGAAGTCATCAAAACCGTGAGAGACGCGACTGGAAAAGGACTGAAAGAAGCGAAAGATATGGTGGATGCGGCGGCCTCAGGCCCCCAAGTAGTGAAGGAGGGCGCCAAGAAAGAAGAAGCTGAAGAACTCAAGAAGAAATTTGAAGCAGCCGGAGCAAAGGTAGAGCTGAAATAGCCCTTCGGCTGGCTCAGGATAAATCTATTGAAACAGGAAATATCCCGCGAGAAGCAGTAAAGAGAGAGAAAGGAGGATTGCGATCTTTTTCGCTGCTGGAAAATTTTTGAATGAAAAAGAAGGCGCCGGCTCCCTGAAGAATTTCGGAAGGAGCGGGCGTTTTCTTTTTGGATCAGGCAAAGAATGCTCAATGCAGACAATGAGCAAAATGCCGGAAACCCTTGCGAGCTCCTTTGTTTTCGTCCGCAAGAGTTCCTTGAATTGCTTGTCCTCTTTCAGGAATATGAGGTCGTGCAGAATGTTTTCTTCTGAAAACACCTTGAATACGTCCTGGGTCATGAAAATAACCTTGTCGTCTGGGAATAAAGTTCCAGATCCCATGCGCTCCAACCCTTGCACTTCGTTTCCAGCATCAACGAGCGACCCCTTTCTCGCAACGAACATCTTGCTAGTGCCGGATCTCGTAAAAGAGCAGAGGGTTTTCGTTTGGTCTCCCTTCTTGGTAAAAGAAGCTAAGGCAAGGCTGAGGTTTCCCACCCAGTCAACATTGCCTTTCTTGGTTTCTTGGCTGAGAAATTCCCCGAGCTTCTGCAAGGATCGCTTAAATCGTCCTTCGCCCTCAAGAGCGTACTCTTCTTGTATTATTCCAGACACCTTCTTTAGGAACTGGGAATTTTGAGGAAGGGCGTTGCGCAATTCTCCGATTTGAGCTAAGTGCTCTTGGGAAAGAGTTTTTTGAGATTTGTGCTCCGTGAAAGCTGAATGAAAAAATCTGTCAGGCTTTGCCTTTGGATTAAAATGGAATTCAAAAATCTTCATGCTTTCCATTATACCAAATTCATGATATACAGAAACCCGAAAGGGCACTTGGCGCAGCGGTAGCGCGCTTCATTCACATTGAAGAGGTCACAGGTTCGAACCCTGTAGTGCCCACAGAGTGAAACGTGATATACTGTCTTAATGCCTGTACTGATTTTTGCACGCTATTTCCAGTGGCATTTCATCATAATGCCGCTTGAAATCCTTAAGGGATGGAAAAATATCTTTTTGTTTGCCGTGAATTACTTCTCCCTTCCTTTGCTTTTAAAAACCCTCTTTTCTCCATGGAGGAGAATTACATGGCAAGGCGCGAAGGGATTTGATTTCAGCGCATTTTTTGAGAATCTTGCAGGAAATTTCATGTCAAGAATCCTGGGGTTTCTCATACGCCTTGCAATCGTCGCGGCCGGGCTTTTGGGATTATCCATAGTGATCCTGGGAGGCATTGGAGCGTTTCTATCGTGGATTGCGCTTCCCGCTGCAATACTATTTTCTCTCTTGTATGGATTCACCATTCTCTTTTAATCTGAACCAATCTCAGCTTGCTCCAGCTCTTTTTCTTGATGCCTTGTTTCCTATGCGGGTTTTTGCGGCAATCCGGAAGATCCTGTACTGGGCGTTTTGGATAGCTCTGGCTCTGTTTCTTTACGGATACATGCAGAATGCATTTTCTGAAACAGCGCTTTCTGAGCTCTTGGGATATTCACTGCTTTCTTTTTCAGGATTTTCCGCATTATTCGTGCTTGAGCTGTTTTTTGCAAAACTCAAAGATGCCAAGCCTGCTCCGAGTTCCCGGAATCTCGCGGACTTTCTGACATTTGAAACTGCAAGAGCCGTAAAAGAATCTTTAAGGCTTGCAAAGAAAAAGCATGTAAAAGAGCCAAACTCTGCAATGCTTTTGTATTCGCTCCTGCGGAAATCCTCTGATCTTGATTTTGTGTTTGCCAGGCTGTTAATGGACAAAAGAGGAATAGCAAGAGAACTCAAAAAGATACTTGACCAGGAAACGATTCGTGACTCCGGGTTTCTGGAGATTCTTTCTTCAGCGCTTCAGTTCGCAAAAAGCAATGGATCCTCCAGCATTCAGGAAGGGGATCTTTTAGCCGCGCTTTCTGAACGCGATCCCTTTTTCAAGGATGCGTGTTTCAGATCCCAAATCTCGGCAAAAGACGTGCAAAACGTAGGCTTATGGCTCATATTCCTCCAGGGCGAGATTCAGGAACGGAAGAAGTTCTGGCTTCCCAAGAATCTGAGAAAACGGGGAACGCTGGCTAAGAACTGGACTGCGGGATACACCGCAACTCTGGACGCTTTTTCATACGATCTTACCCAAATCGCAAAACAGAGCGGATTTCCGCGCATCGTGGGGCACAAAAAAGAAGTGGAAAGCGCAGAAAGAGTTCTTGCAGGAAGTCAGAACAACAATGTTCTGCTGGTAGGGGAGCCAGGATCAGGTTCCACGAGCATTGTGCTTGAAATTGCGGCGCGATGCCTTCTGGGGGAAAGCCTGCCTGAAATCAACTACAAAAGAGTTCTGCAGCTGGATCTTTCTTCGGTTCTAGCAAGGGTTTCAGACTTCAGGATGCGGGAAGAAACACTTTCTAAAATATTCTCTGAGGTGGTGAATGCAGGAAATGTCATCTTGGTCATTAACGAGCTGCACAATTTCGTAAGATCTGAAGCGCAAGACAAGCCCGGAACCCTGGACATCACCGGAATTTTATCTCCGTTCCTGCGAGGTCTGGAGTTTCCCATTGTAGCTCTCACGACATTCTCAGGGCTTCACCGGAGCATTGAGCAGAATCTGGCTCTTGCTTCTCTATTTGAAAAAGTGGAGGTTGCGGAAATATCAGAAGAAGAAGCCATGCTCCTGCTTGAAAGAAGAGTGCCGGGATATGAGAAGAAATACAAGAGATTCATCCCGTATCAGGCGCTTAAATCTGTCCTTTCTTTTTCCCAGAGGTATATACAGGCAATTCCTCTTCCAAAGAAAGCCTTGGACTTGCTTGAAGAGTCCATGACGTATCTGACCCAAAGCAAGGAAAAAGTGCTTCTTCCTTCCCACGTTGCCAAAGTAGTGGAAGAAAAGACCCAGATTCCGGTAGGAGAAGTGGAGGTTAGAGAGAAAGAAATCTTGCTGAACATGGAAGATCTTATTCACGCAAGGATTGTGGACCAGGAGGAAGCGGTGAGAGAAGTTTCTTCTGCTTTGAGAAGGGCAAGAACCCAGGTTGCCTCAAGATCCGGTCCCATGGGAGGATTCCTGTTTTTGGGCCCTACGGGAGTTGGAAAGACTGAAACCGCAAAAGCGCTGGCAGCCGTGTACTTTGGATCCGAATCAAGAATGATCCGCCTGGACATGTCTGAATTCCAGAATCTTCAGGATATTGAGCGCTTGCTTGGATCTCCAGAGCAAGACGGGCTTCTCACCACCCCGGTGCAAGAGAATCCATTCTCTCTGATTCTGCTAGACGAGATAGAAAAGGCGCATCCAAAAATCCTCAATCTGTTCCTTCAGGTTCTTGATGAAGGGAATATCACAGATGGAATAGGAAGGAAGGTAAGCTTTCAGCATAGTATTATCATTGCAACCAGCAACGCCGGATACCAGCTTATTCTCCAGGCGATCAAAGACCATGCCGACTTTGCAGAACTCAAAGAAACAATGCGAGACTATTTATTCAAAGAAGGAATCTTTAAGCCGGAACTCTTGAACCGTTTTGACAGCGTAGTCATTTTCAAGCCTCTTGAGAAAGAGCATTTGGTGATGATAGCCCAGCTTATGCTCTCAAAACTCAAGAAAGGGCTCAAGGAAAAAGGAATTGAATTCCAGATTACAGAGGAATTAAAAGAAAAGATGGCAGAACTCGGGTATGACCCCATTTTCGGAGCTCGCCCCATGAAACGGGCAATTCAGGATCATGTTGAAAATTTGTTTGCAACAGCTTTGCTGAAAGGAGAAGTAAAAGCCGGAGACAAAGTCGAGATAACAAAAGATTTTCAAATCAAACATCTATGAGAAATGTGCAAGACTACCTAAGAAACGGAGAAATCTATGTAGCCAAGGAAACATTCGCAGTGGCAAAAACGAATGCGGCTGTGGAAGGAGTATTCGCGGCAATCACAGACAAAAAAGAAACAACCATAGTCATTGATCAGTCCAAACTTCTGCAATGCAAAGATTCCATTGCAGAAGTTTCAAAAGATTGGAAGATCATCACCTTTGATCTTCTGCTTCCCATTGATATGGTGGGGTTCATCGCAATGGTTGCGCAAACGCTCGCAGAAGAGGGGATAAGCATTTTGATTGTTTCCGCATATTCCACGGATCACGTGCTTGTGCAAGAAAAAGACCTGCAAAAAGCCGTCAAAAAACTGGAAAGCTTCGGATGCGCCATTAAAGAAAGATAAGAAAAAGAGCGAGTTTTACACAGCTAGCCTCAAGCTAGCTGTTTTGTTTTCCTTTCAAGGCGTTTGTGAATAA
>JACOVZ010000063.1 GCA_016177065.1 Candidatus Wildermuthbacteria bacterium
GAGTTTAGTCGCTTGGATTTGTTCGGCATAAGACCAATTTTTAAAAGCCATTTGTAGAATAGAATATCACCAAATTGAATATAATAGTAAAGTTTCTCCTTTTGTGTTCCACTTCCCTTACGTCCAATTTTATTCTGAAGATTAAGACATATTTTGAAAGTTTCAATGAGCTGTTTATCCTTTGATGTTAGATTTATATGCCGTCCATCGATAGATAAACTACCATCCGTTGTGATCAGCCCAACAGCATATGCCATATCTGGGGACCAGCCAATATGAATTTTACCTAATGGTTTCATTTGCTGTTATTTCCACGCCCGTTTTGTTTTGATGTACCACTGATTGACTTCTGCGAATCTCTGCGAGGGATCCGCAATCATCCCCGCTTCAATTCCTTGTATTGCTGAAGGCGCAACATACAGATAGTCCATATCATACAAGGCAATGGCAGGCATGTCTTCCAGGAGAATATCCTGCATTTGCTGGTACAATTCTATGCGCTTGGTTTCGTCAGCTTCCTTTCTTGCCTGCTCTAAAATCGCGTCAAGCTTTTTGTTTTCATAGGAAGAAAGGTTAAGGCCCGGGTCTTTTACCTGAGATGAATGCCAGAATGGAAAAGGATCTGCTATCTTTCCGAGAATCTCTCCGAAAAGCAATGTCTGGTAGTTTCGGGGTTTTAAGACGTTTCGCTCAAGATCAGCAGCGCTCTGAAGATCTACGGAAACCGTAATCCCGAACTTTTCCCATTGCTCTTTGAGAATCTGCGCCGCGTCTTTGAGCGGAGATTGGTTAAGGGTGCTTATGGTAATAGAAAGAGGAGTGATGGTTGAGGGGTCTGCGAAGCACAGCTGAGTCAGCTTTTCCCGCGTTCCGCCCCCTACCTTTCCGGTTCCGGCAGTCAAACCCTGGGGAGCCAGAATTTCTTGCGCATATTTTTCCTGGAATCTGATTACCGCGGCTCTGGTTAGATTCCCGAAAGATCCGGATACCGTGCCCTCGGGATACACTGCAGGATCTTGCGCAAGGCATTCCTGCAGTTTTCTTACGTCTTCCCCCGCGCTTCCAAGCTGAAGGTCTCTTGTTATGCCCTGAGAGGATACGGGGATTTTTGCTATCTTCCCTTCTATTTTCGCATATCCTTGTTTTGCCAGCAATTGCAGGATTGCATCTTCTGTTGCCTCTGTTCTTTCGGGAACTTTGAGCCTAAGCGTTTCAGGAAGAAGAGGAGACTGCACTGCTTTTCCGTGATCTCCAAAGAGGGCCTGGGCAAGATCTAAGGCATCAGTGGCAAGAGCAAGAGCTTTTCGCACCTCTTTCTTTTTCACGGGATCATCCGGAATCTGGGAATCTCCATTGAAAAACAGAGCGAAATATCTTGAGAGGGAAAAGCTGTACAAGGCAGACCCTGAAATTTTAGAAGCGGAGGAAATTGAAAAGCTTTGTATCTCTCCGCGAGAAACAGCGCTCTGCAGCTGCTTTTCAGTATCATAGAATTTGACGTACAGAGGAGAGATAAAAGGAACCTGGCTATGGTATTTAAGATTTCTCGTAAGCTTGATTTCCTGGACAGGCCCTGATTTGCTTTGCGATACTTTAGAAACCCTGTAAGGGCCAGAGCCCACTGCTTCCAGATTGTATCTTGAAAGGGCGAAATTCTCGGGATTCACATTCTTCCATATGTGGAACGGAATGGGTTTTACTGTAAGGCGCTCAAGAAAAGGAGCATAGGGCTGGGAAAGCTTGAATCGCACTTTCGTTTCGGAAATCTTTTCCACTTCCACCCCCACCCAGTTTGCCCGTATCGGGCTTTTATACTTTGGATCCTGTATGGTCTGTATGGTAAAGATGACATCGTCGGCCGCAAGCTTGAAGCCGTCTGACCACTGCAGATTCTCCCTGAGAGTGATCTCGTAGGTTTTCCCTCCTTCTTCTATTGAAACTTCCCTCGCTAAATCCGGCACTAGTTCCTCTTTTGCGTTGTATTTCATAATCCCGGCAAACACCAGCTGCACAAGATCTCTGTCTGCGTCATTTGCGTCAGAGAACACCGGATTCAGAAATCTAGGATATCCCACCATTCCTTCCTTAAGGCTTCCTCCGTTGGCCGGGACCACAACCGTGCGGCTGTTGTAGAAGGTCTGCACCAGTGAGAATCCCGAAGCCAGGAACAAAAACAAGAGAAATACGGTTATGAACCGTTCCCGCTTTGAAAGAACTTGTGGAAGTTTCTGCCACTGCGAAAGAGAGGGCAGTCTTACTGGTATGCGAAGTTTCATTTAAGACAAAAGATTGAGAACCGCAAGAGCAATGAAGGCGGCGCCTAAAAACATGGTGAGCCAGTGCAGCTTTTGACTGAGTCCTCTTCTGGTTGCGAATGTTGCCCCGTCTCCTCCGAAGGCAGAACCCAATCCCGACCCTCGCTGCTGCAAGAGTATGAGGATGATGAGGAGAAGCGATATGATGATTTGGAGAACAGGAAGGAATGAATTCATTTAATGATAGAAAGGATGATTACGAGCCCTGCGACAATGCCTGCGGTCCAGGCAAGAGGCACAATGCCCGAGATTGTAATAGCAGGGAAGAGCATATGGAGAATCCACAGGGCTCCCAGGATTACAGCTCCCAGGATGATTATTTTAATAATAAGAGAAACGAGCGAAAGCAAGGGCTTCAGTATGGCAATAATGATAGCAAGAATGAGCCCTGGAATCAAGAAATTAGCCCAGGATCCTCCAAAACTGACTCCCGGCACGAACTTGGCGGCAAGCCAAAGCCCTCCAAAGCCTGCAAGAAGCGAAACAAAGAGAGTCTGTATCATTTCGCCTATCCTATCATAGAGGCTTGAGCAAGTCAACCCTTCTGAGCTTTCTATGGTAGGCAATCGCAAAGCGATGGGCTTCGTCGCGTATATGAAGCAATACGTTCCGCGCTTCAGGAGGCATGTCTTTCAGGAGCAGGGAAACAGAGCTTTTAGGCAGAAAGAGCTCGTCATGCTTTTTCGCCAGAGCCGCTACCCTGAAACGCTGTGAATAACTTAACTTAATTAAGTTTAGCGTTTGTAAGGCGGAGGATAGCTGGCCCTTGCCTCCGTCAATGAGCATGAGATCCGGATACGGCCATTCCTTGTGCGCCATTCTTCTGCTAATAACCTCTTGAATCATTGCAAAGTCATTGGGTTTTCCTGAAATATGCACCTTGAATTTGCGGTACCAGTCTTTTGCAGGCCTTCCATTGATAAACGTCACCATAGACCCTGTTGCGTGAGCACCTTGAATGTTGGATATGTCGTATGCCTCAATGCGATTGATAGGGTTTTTACTGCGCAGTATTTTCTGCAGTTCTTTTTCTGAATTCTTGGGAAGCGTTTGCTCATGGAAATGAGATGCTACGTTTTCTAACGCAAGAAACTGATTTCTGAGTACTGCGGCTTCCTCAAAGCGCTGGTCTTTAGAAGCAATTTCCATTGCCTTTTTGATGTTTTTGATCACAGATATTCTTTTGCCCTGCAAAACTTCAAAAAGACTGCGCAGGTCTTTCCTGTATTTCTTTTTGTTTGGATTCGGCCCCGGGCAAAGAGCGATATGGCACCAGGAGCACAGCCCTTCAGGATGCTTCTTCGCTGTGTAGTAGGGAAAGACTCTTCGCAAAAGCTTTAAGGTTTGCTTCAAAGACTTGCCGTCCACGAAAGGGCCGAGAAACTTTGAGAAACTGCCTTTGGAAACTTGGTGCAGGATGAGAACTCTCGGCAGAGGTTCTTTTGTAAGGGCAAGATAAAAGTAGTTTTTGCCGTCTTTCCACATTACATTATACTTGGGCTGGTATTTCTTGATGAGCTGGGATTCCAAAAGCAAAGCATCAATTTCAGAAAATGTTTCAATGCATCCAACTTTTGTTATGTGCTTAATAAAAAGATGGTCCCGGTACGAGGGTTGCTGAAAGTGGCTCCGTATTCTTTCCTTGAGATTCAGGGCTTTTCCGATATACAAGATTTCTTGGGAGGAGCTTAAAGCGTATACTCCCGGGGCTGATGGGAGGGCGGATAGCTTTTCTTTTGCTATAAAACGAAATTTCATGGTTTCACTATATCATACCCTGTGGATAACTTGGCTAAACCGAGGATAAAGCAAATATAAAGCGTCTTGAATCAATAGTTCAAGACGCTTTTAGTCCTCTTTGTAGTATTCTTTGGTAGTCCAGCCCATTCTTATTCCTATTATGCATAGTATAAAGAAGAACGCGGCTATTGGGATGAAACCGAGCAGAGGAAGCTCGGTATACAGGTCCTTTGGGTTCATCGGCGTTTTGGTAATAGCAGACCATACAAGCCAGAATATGAATCCTGCCACGATAGGAAGGAGGAAGCCGCCGCATACAGCGTACCGTATTCTAAAGAGCATGCTTTATGTACCTCGCTTTCTGAAGATTTTGTGCTGTTGGATACAATAGTAGCATAGGATTGATTTTTATCAAGTATTGACATTTTCGTTAGTTGGTGGTATATTAATAATACTGCGTCTTTGAAAAGAAATCTATTTTTGGAAGGAGATTCATGGTAAGTCTTGGAAGGAACTTAACGGAAAACGAGAAAATCGTGGGCAAGGAATTGGTGGAAAACAGCTTCATTACACAAGAGCAGCTGCATCAGGCAGGCGTTCTCTTGGAGAATGGACAAGGGTCAGACCTCAATGAGGTACTGACTTCAGTGATGAAGCTTCTTTCTCCGGGAACCTATCAAACTGTTTGGGCTTTTACGTTTCGGAATCGGGTCATTGATCTCAATTCAGAAAAGATTGAGATTGACCCGGAAGCCGTTAAGCTTGTCCCCAGAAAAGTTGCCCAAGAGTTGAAGGTTTTTCCAATGCGATTGGAAGATGGAAAGCTAGTGGTGGCGATGGAAGATCCGCTGGACAAAGAGGCCAAGAGCAAGCTTTCTGAGATCACCGGAAAACCAGTGAAAACGTATTTGCCTTTGTTGGGAGAAATCCCCAAAGATTTGTACGAACAGTACTACCCAGAACTTCAATCTCTTTGCAGAGATTGAGTATTCTGGAAGAAATCAAGAGGGCGGGAAGAAATTCCTGCCCTCGTTTTGTTTTCACTCTTGATTCCTTTGCAATTCTCGTGTATACTGTTCTCCTAATACCATGACGAACGCCATTAAAATCCGCGGAGCCAGAGTGCATAACTTAAAGAACATTGACGTGGATATTCCCAAGGGCAAGCTTGTGGTTATCACAGGGCTGTCTGGATCCGGGAAAAGCTCGCTTGCGTTTGATACCTTGTACGCAGAAGGCCAGAGAAGATATGTTGAGAGCTTGTCTGC
>JACOVZ010000006.1 GCA_016177065.1 Candidatus Wildermuthbacteria bacterium
CAGCGCTACAAGGGCTTGGGAGAAATGAATCCGGCTGAGTTATGGGAGACTACCATGAATCCCGCAAACAGGGTTTTGCTCAAGGTTACCGTGGAGGATTCAGTGGAAGCAGACAAGACCTTTGATGTGTTAATGGGAGATGAAGTTCTGCCCCGTAAGAAGTTCATACAGACCTACGCCAAGTCTGTGAAGAATTTGGATATATAATCCAAATGGTTTTGAAGGAGCGAAGCGACTTCTTGACATTTAGCAAGAACCCGGTATAATTATACTTGAGTAAGCTTGGCGCGAACTTAAAAATGGGGGGACATATGGGGTATTTACTTCGCCCGGATGATGGAAAAAGCAAGGAAGAAGTTGAGCTATCATTGGATTTCGGCGTAGAGAAGCGGTTCATTATGTTTCTTATTTCATTTTTTAGGAAGAGGGTGGCTTCTCTTAAGTTCAAGAGGGTTTCTGAGGCATGAATCTCAGAAACCCTCCTTCTATTTCAAGACAGTTGACATTCCTTTTAGGCGGTGTATGATGCATATATCAATGGCCCCGGCAGGGGTTTTTAAGAACCATGGGATTTTTCTCAAAAATAGCCGCATTCCTCAGGGAGTCGCGGCTTGAAACAAGCAAGGTGAACTGGCCCAATAGGGAGCAGACCATTAAGAATACTGTAGTGGTGATTTTATTTACCATAGCAGTCGCCTCAATTCTAGGCCTGTTTGATTTCTTGCTTGGTATGGGGCTTGACCGTTTCATCCTTTAACCTATGCCAAAACAGCAGATCGTCCAAGAAAAGAACTGGTACGTCATTCATACCTATTCAGGGTATGAAGACGCAGTCACGCGAAACCTCAAGCAGAGGATTGAGTCTTTGAATATGCAAGACAAGATTTTCAACGTGATGGTCCCAAAGGAAAAGAAGATCAAGATCAAGAACGGCAAGAGGAAGGCCGTGGAAGAAAAGATTTACCCCGGATATGTGCTCGTTGAAATGATCGTGACTGATGATTCCTGGTACGTGGTAAGGAATACTCCCAATGTGACGGGGTTCGTGGGGTCTGGAACAACTCCTATCCCTGTCGCGAAGGCAGAGATAGATTTCTTAATGAAGCGCATGGGAGTGGATACTCCGCAGTATCAGATTGAGGCTGCCTTGGGGGATTCAGTGCGCATCACAGACGGTCCGTTCAAAGATCTGGAAGGAAGAGTTTCAGACATTGACCAGGAAAGAGGAAAGATCAAGGTTCTGGTAAGCATGTTTGGGAGAGACACTCCAGTGGAACTGGATTCATTACAAATTAAAAAGCTTTAATATATGGCAAAAAAGATAAAGAAAGTCATCAGACTGCATATTGCTGCCGGGGCCGCAACCCCTGCTCCTCCTGTAGGGCCGAGCTTGGCTCAGCACGGGGTGAATATCGGGGAGTTTTGCAAGAAGTTCAATGACGCCACGAAAGACAAGGCAGGATTCAAACTTCCTGTTGATATTATCGTGTATGAAGACAGGAGCTATGATTTTAAGCTTCATGAGCCTCCCTCGTCAGCGTTGATCAAGAAGGCAGCAGGGGTTGAAAAGGGGTCTGGAGTTCCAAACAAAACGAATGTGGGGAAAATAACCAAAGCCCAGCTTGAAGAGATCGCAAAACAGAAAATGGGAGACTTAAATACCGATAACCTTGAAAGCGCCAAGAAGACCATAGCTGGCACCGCAAAGAATATGGGAATAACTGTAGAATAAAAAAGAGGGGGGCCGATTGTAGCCCCCCTTTTTTTTGCATTATCTTGCGTCAGGATTCAAGAAATTCCTAAATCTTTCTACATTTTTTTTGTAGTACTGGTTGTGTAGAAAGATTACAATACCACCGGAGATGATGAGACTGGAAATCCAGAATACCACCTCTTTTACTATTCCTGACAGAAAGAACCATGACAGGACGACTACAGACGAGATTGATACCAGCCATACAATCCCGCATAGGATGTACCATTTTATCATAGCGCACCTCCTTTTCTCTTAAGGAAAAGCGTATTAAAAAATGAGTATTTTGTCAATATGGGCACCTTTTGTTTTCTTGTGCAGCAGTCTAAAGTAAGATACGATTGTTTGTATGGCAAAGAAAACCCTCATCATCCATATTCCTGTTATCCATAAGGGGTATTTGGATTTCTTTGCATTGCGCAAAGGCGATATTGGAGAAACCTATCTTATCAGAGAAGATCTTCTTGGCGAGCTTACCCAGTGTAAGCCGGATATTGCGTCTCTCAATACTGAAACCGCAAAACAGCTCTTGGAGAAGCTTGGATTCTCAAATATCTCTGTTCTTTCCATAGAAACGATTCAAAGCCTGAAAGGCAGGAATCTTCTGCTTATCCAAGACGAAGTTTCAAGAAACTTGTATGAAAAGTATCTGCAAGGACAGTCTGTGGAATGGGCTTCGGTGTTTCTCCGCTGGAACAAGGAAAAAGTTCTCACAGAAAGACCACTGGATGATATTCCAGAATCAGCAGATCCCTTTGATATCTCAATGATGAATGAAGCCAGAAAGGAGGCTCAAAAGACAGGGGATTGGTGGAGGCAGATTGGAGCAGTTTTAGTAAAAAACAAAGAGATTCTCATTCGCGGCTACAACAGAGATTTGCCCTCAGATCATACGCCTTATCAAGTAGGGGAAGTGCGGGATTTCTTTAAAGCAGGAGAGAAGCACGAACTTGCAAGCACTATTCATGCCGAAGAGAATGTTATTGCGCAAGCCGCTCAGAAAGGGATTGCTGTTGAGGAAGCTTCTTTGTATGTTTCTACCTTTCCTTGTCCGGTTTGCGCAAAGCTTATTGCGTGCTCTGGCATAAAAACTCTGTATTTCAGCGAAGGCGGCTCCAGTTTTGACGCAAAAAAAGTTCTGGAGTCTGCAGGTATTACCCTTGTGCATATTCCTAGAAGAGTTTGACATTTGCATAGTCTTACAGTACCCTTGCGGTAGGATATATTGACATCTTAATAAGGAGGGAATGAAAGATGCCAACTGAGGTCGTTCATATGACAAATGTTCTGCGGTATTATGGCGAAAACCCAGAACTTGTAGAAAAGTACAGACAAATTGAGAAAAACGGCAAATGTCCATTCTGCCCTGACGGCATCATAGATAATGAATTCCAAATTGTTGGCAAAACACCAGATTGGACCCTTGTCGTGAGCCAATTCCCGTACAAAGGAGCTGAAGTCCATTTGTTCATACTTCCAAAGCGCCATGTCATTTCTTCTACAGATCTTATGTTCTTTGAATGGGCGGATTGGCCAGAGATATTAGAGATTGCCGTGAATAAGTATCCTTTGCTCAAAAAGGGATTTGGCTTGGCAATGAGGGAAAAAACATTGGGTGGCGTGACGCTTCACCATCTGCACTTTCATCTTATTGTGCCCAAGGCAAATTCTGAAGGCGGGGCAGAAATTCCGGTTAACTTCGGAATTGGCTGACAAAGCAAAATGAGCTAGCGCATGCGTTGGCTCATTTTTTATTTGTGTGGTATAGAAAAGATATGAAGCAATACTTGGATCTTCTTCAGCATGTGCTTGAGAACGGAGAGAGAAAAGGAGATCCCCAGGGAGTGGGGAATATTGCCGTGTGCGGCTACCAGATGCGATTCAAAATGGATGACGGGTTTCCCCTGCTTACAACCAAAAAGCTTTCGTTTAAATCAATCGCGTACGAATTGCTTTGGTTTATCAGAGGAGATACGAATGTAAAGTATCTTCAGGATCACGGAGTGAGTATTTGGGATGAATGGGCAACTCCTGAAATGGCGGCAAGATACGGACACGAGCCAGGGGAATTGGGGCCTATCTATGGAGAGAAATGGAGGCGGTGGAAAACGAGAGACGGCAAAGTGATTGATCAGCTTGGCCTTGCCATTGAAGACATTAAAAGAAATCCTGACTCCAGGCGCCTTGTGGTGAGTTCCTGGGATCCTGAGGATGTTGATAAGGTGTTTGTGGCCCCTTGCCACTGTTTCTTTAAGTTTTTTGTGGCTCAGGGGAAATTGTCGCTCCACCTGTTTCAGCGGAGCGCAGATACGTTTCTCGGGGTGCCTTACAATATTGCTTCCTATTCTCTGCTTTTAATGATGGCAGCCCAGATAACAGGCCTGAAAGCCCATGAGTTCATTCATACGCTTTCTGACACCCATTTGTATCTGAACCATATTGAACAGGCAAAACTTCAGATCACCAGAGAGCCGCGGCCCCTGCCCAAGCTTGTTTTGAATCCTGAAATAAAAAGCATCAATGACTTTGATTTTAAGGATTTCACTCTTACAGACTATAATCCTCACCCGCATATTAAAGCTGAGGTTGGAATCTAGCTAGCCGATGGGGAAACTCACGGTTCTTGCGCGGCCAGTCTTTTTATTTATTTTCGGAGAGATAATATGGCAGTGCATATGGCTTACCGAAGCTCCGGTAAACCGAGTATCTCCAAAGCGCATCACAAATCCGCCTCCCTTAATGCGGTATTTTTTAATTGCCCAGCGCGTAAGGTACGCAATGGCTTCAAGGTCTTTTTTGGTGAGATCAGAGAATTCTTCTCTGTGCTTTTTGCCGATTATGATGAGATGGGTCTTAGCGTTTTTATAAGGCCAGCTGTTTTCGGTTAAAAACCAGTCTCCGCTTTCCTTGAAGATCGGCTTTTTGTGGTATTTGAAATACTCAGGGCAAAAGGGGCATTTGCCGGTGGAAAGTATCCGCGAGATTACCTTTTTATAGATCCCTTTTCTTGCGTTCGCCAAGTCAACAAAAGCTCCGCTCATTTTCTTTTGGTGATTTCTGAAAGCAGTTTTTCAATATGTTTTTTTGTCGTCTGTTCAATAATGATGCTCGTGGAAGTGTTTTCTGCCTGCCTCGGGAGAACAATGACTTCTCCCACATGCCGTCTGATTCCGTCAAGCTGTTCTTTTGAATAGCTGTCTGGTGTGGTGACAAACACATGCGGCTGAAGCGTTGCGGCTAAGCCGTACTGCCAGTTTCCCTGTTCATCAATATCGTCAACCAATGTTACGTAATCTACGCATTCTTGGTATTGAAGCATTTCCATGCGTTCGTCTTGGGGGATAATGGGCCGCAGTTCGCTTTTCTTGTATATCTTAATTCCCCGGTCGCTGTCTGCTCCCACCACAAGAATGTCGCCAAAGTCTTTTGCTTTTATGAGGTATCGTAAATGGCCGATATGGAGCATATCCCAAGATCCGATGGTGCAGACAATCCTGTGGCCAATGATTTTATGAGCTTCAATAATCTTTTTGAGCTCTGGATAGTCAAGGATAATGCGGTTTTTTAGGGCTTTCATGATGTGTTGTATTATGATAATATACCAATGACTAATAAGTCAATCAAGAGCTCAACAATGAAGACTTTCATTATAGCGGCGATTACAGCAGACGGGTTCATAGCGAAAAACGCTTCCCATACGCCCTTGGAGTGGACAAGCAAGGAAGATAAGCAGTTTTTCAGCCAAAGGACCAAGCAGGCAGGGGTGGTGGTATTTGGCCAGAATACCTATAAAACCATTGGGAAACCCCTTCCAGGCCGTTTAAATATCGTTTATTCAGCTAAGCAATACGAGGGGGTAGAAACAACTCAAAAGCCTCCAGAAGAGCTTCTGGCTGATTTAGAAAAGAGGGGATTTAAAGAGGCTGCAATCTGCGGAGGTTCTGCCATATATACCATGTTTATGCAGGCTGGCGTTGTTGATACGCTGTATCTTACAGTAGAGCCGGTGTTCTTTGGGCAAGGAATGAATCTCTTCAATAAAGAAATTGATGCAAAGCTTATTCTGAAATCTATGAAAAAATTAGGAGATACTACAATGCTTCTTGAGTATGGTGTTGAGAACTAATGGAAAAGAACCCATATCCTGGAAAATGTATCGTGATTGAGGGGCTTGATGGTTCCGGGCAGACAACGCAAGTGAATCTGCTCAAAGATTTTCTTTTGCAAAAAGGCATTGAGATTTTCCCCACAAAAGAACCTACCAAAAACTCAGAGGCTGGGAAGCGCCTCCGGGAACTTCTTGATAAAAAAACTCAGGCTTCCCCAAGAGAGTTTCAGGACCTGTTCGCAAAAGATCGGGTAGAGCACCTAAGGAATGAGATTATTCCTGCCTTGCAAAAAGGTATTTGGGTGATCAGCGACCGCTACTTTTTCACTTCGTTTGCGTATGGAGTAGCTCAAGGTGTTGATCTTGAATACCTCATACAGATCAACAGCGAGTTTTTGCTTCCAGACCTTGCGTTTTTTCTGAACGTGAGTCCCGATGTTTGCATTGAAAGAATCAAAGAGAGAGGAACTGGGTTTACCTACTTTGAAAGGAAAACGCATTTTGAAAGAGCGTGGAAAGTATTTGAATTGCTTGCAAAACGCTTTGAAAATGTCTTTGTAATACAGGGAGAGCAGTCTATCCAGAAGGTTGCAGAAGATATTCAAACTATTGTGAAAGAGAAGCTTCTTACAGTATAGTAAGGGAATATGAAATATATCCCCACCATTGGGCTTGAAATCCACGCGGAGCTCAAAACCAAGAGCAAGATGTTCTGCTCTTGCTTGAATGATTCCCTTCAACAGCATCCGAATGTGAACATTTGCCCTGTATGCATGGGGCATCCCGGGACTCTACCTGTGGCAAACGAAGACGCGATTAAGAAAGTGATGCAAGTCGGGCTTGCTTTGGGATGCGATATTCCAGCTAAGTCAAAGTTTGACCGCAAAAACTACTTTTATCCCGATCTTCCCAAAGGGTATCAGATAAGCCAGTATGATATGCCTTTATGCAAAGGAGGCAAACTTAGGAATATCAACATCACCAGAGTTCATTTGGAAGAGGATACTGGAAGATTAGCTCATCCAGCCGGAGTAAACTATTCTTTGGTTGATTTCAACAGGGCAGGAGTTCCCTTAATGGAGCTGGTGACAGAACCTGAAATAACTTCTGCCAAAGAAGCTTCTGCCTTTGCCCAGGAACTTCGGCTTATCCTGCGGTATTTGGGAGCCTCAGACGCGAATATGGAAAAGGGGCAAATGAGAGTGGAAGCCAATGTTTCGGTACGGCCGGAAAAGCAAAAGGTCCTGGGAACGAAAGTAGAGGTGAAGAACCTTAACTCATTCCGGTCTGTTCATGACGCCATTGAATTTGAGATTAAGCGCCAGACCGAAGCTCTTGAATCTGAAAAAAAGATAATCCAGGAAACTAGAGGATGGAACGAGCAGAAAGGGGAAACCTTCTCTCAAAGAGAAAAGGAAGAAGCCCATGATTACAGGTATTTCCCAGAACCCGATCTTCCGATGCTTTCCTTTGCCAAAGAAGAAATACAAAAGATCCAGTCTGAAATTCCAGAACTTCCGCAGAGAAAAAGAAAAAGATTTGCTGAAGAATATAAGCTCTCTGAAAAAGAGATTGAAGTGTTTGTGCAGAACAAAGATATTGGAGAATATTTTGAGAAAGTCGTAAGCGAACTTGGAGAAAACCTTAAGCCAGAGAAGCTTCAAAGAAAAACAAAACTGTCTGCAAATTATATTCTTTCCGATCTACTTGGGCTTTTGGAGGGCGCTTCTGTGGAGGGCGAGGATTTTCTCATCACCCCTGAAAACTTTGCAGAGCTCGTGAATCTCATTGACCAGGGCGCAATTTCAAGCGCAATCGCAAAGCAGGCATTAAGGGAAATGTTTGCTACAGGCAAAGACCCCTCCAATATTATTCAGGAAAAAGGATTGGAGCAGGTAAGCGACGCAAGCCAAATTCAGGAGATCGCAAAGGATATTATTTCAAAGAATCCAAAAGCGGCGGAAGACTATAAAAAAGGCAAACAAAACTCCCTGCAATTCCTTTTAGGCCAGATGATGGCTGCTACAAAAGGAACCGTGAGTCCTGAGATAGCAAAGAAAGCGCTTCTTGATATCCTTTGATCCAGCGGATTCTTTTGTCTTTTTTGAACCACGTCATCTGGCGGCGGGCGAAATTCTCAATAGCTTTTTGAAGTTTTTGTTTCATTTCTTCCAGAGAGAGTTTCCTTTGAAGATACTGTGCAATAAAACGATACTCTAGTCCAAACTCTTCTAATCTCTTCCAAGAAAGACCTGAAGCACGAAGTTTTTTAACTTCTGTAATCATATTATTTTTGCACTTGAATCTTCTTTTGAGGCGTTGAGTAATAAGTTTTTTCAATTCTTCCTTTGATTTCTTAACGCCAAGGAATAGTACAGGATAGGGG
>JACOVZ010000002.1 GCA_016177065.1 Candidatus Wildermuthbacteria bacterium
GGCCAGAGAAGATATGTTGAGAGCTTGTCTGCTTACGCAAGGCAATTCTTGGGCGTAATGGACAAGCCCGACGTTGACAGCATTGAAGGCATCAGCCCTTCCATTGCCATTGACCAGAGAAAAGGAGCGCACAATCCTCGTTCCACAGTTGGAACCACTACGGAGATCTATGACTATCTCCGCCTTTTGTTTGCAAGAATCGGGATTCCCCACTGTTCTCAGTGCGGAAAAGAGGTAAAGAAGCAGAGTCCCGCAAGCATTGTGAGCCAGGTGTCCAATCTGAAGCAGGGAACAGAAATCATGGTGCTTGGGCCTTTGGTGCGCCAGAGAAAAGGGGAGCATCATGGGATCTTGGAAGAGGTTCAGCGTTCAGGTTTTGTAAGGGTAAGAGTAGACGGAATTGTGCACCGCGTTGAAGAAGCCTTGGCTCAAGAGCTAGACAGGAACAAGAAGCACAGCATAGAGGTTGTGGTAGACCGGCTTTCCATTGATGAAGATCTGGACAGGCCCCGGCTTTCAGATTCTTTGGAAACAGCTTTAAAACTTGGGAAGGGAATTGCCATTGTTTCCAAAACTTCAAAAGAAAGCAAAAAGACTCAGGACATTGTGTTCTCAGAGCATTTTGCGTGCGAGGAATGCCAGATAAGCCTTCCTGAAATAGAGCCGAGATTATTTTCTTTCAATTCTCCTTTCGGGGCGTGTCCTGCGTGCCAGGGCCTTGGAGAGAAGCTGGAAGTTGATCCAAAGCTCGTGATTCCCAACCCCCGGCTTTCCATTGCAGAGGGAGCCATTTTTCCTTGGGCGCATGCGTCCCACAAGATAGGAAGGCAGGGATTCTTCTCCTGGAAGCTGGAAGAAGTGGCAAAAGAGCATGGGTTTTCTCTTACTGTTCCGGTAAAAGATCTTTCGCAAAAAGATATTGACGTGGTGCTCAAGGGAAACGGAGATTTTGAAGGAGTAATCGCATGGCTTGAACGAAGATATCATGAAACAGATTCAGACTATGCCAGAGAAGAGATTGAGCAGTATATGGTCCAGAGACTTTGCGAGGTGTGCCAGGGCAAAAGATTAAAGCCAGAAGTGCTGGCCGTGACCGTGGGAGCAAAGTCCATTGATGAGTTTTCAAGGCTCCAGCTCAACCGCGCAAAAGAATTCTTAGGTTCTTTGAAGCTTTCAGAGGGGGCGAAGAAAATCGCCCAGCCGATTATCAAGGAAGTGATGAACCGGCTTCAGTTCTTGATTGACGTCGGCCTTGAATACCTTATCCTCGCCAGGTCCGCCGGAACCTTGTCTGGAGGAGAAGAGCAGAGGATACGCCTTGCGACTCAAATAGGGTCAAAACTCACCGGAGTGCTTTACATATTAGACGAGCCTTCTGTTGGTTTGCACGCAAGAGACCAGCACAGACTCATTAAAACATTGGAACAGCTCAGGGACATCGGCAACACCATTGTTGTGGTGGAGCATGACGCTCAGACCATAAAAGCAGCAGACTGGATTATAGACATTGGCCCCGGAGCAGGAAAGCACGGAGGCAAGGTTACTTTTGCGGGAAAACCAATGAGTCTTCTTAAGAGTTCCACTCTTACCGGAGAATATCTCGCGGGAAAAAGAAAGATAGAGATCCAAAAGCAGAGGAATGAGGCAAAGAGAGTGAAATATCTGGTCGTGAAAGGGGCGTCTGAGCATAATCTCAAAAACATTGAGGCAAAGATTCCTTTGGGCCAGCTCGTGACGGTGACAGGAGTTTCAGGCTCCGGGAAGAGTTCTCTGGTTCATGACATTATCGCAAAAGCGCTTCTCAGGAAATTCTACAGGGCAAAAGAAGAGCCCGGACTTCATAAATCTCTGGAAGGAGTTCATAACTTGGACAAAGTGGTTCTGGTGGATCAGTCTCCCATAGGAAGGACTCCGAGATCCAACCCTGCCACGTATACCGGAGCCTTTGGCCCTATCAGAGACATGTTCACCAAAACCAAGGAAGCAAAGATCAGGGGGTATGATCAAGGCAGGTTCTCTTTTAACGTGAAAGGAGGAAGGTGCGAAGCATGCGAAGGCCAAGGGCTAAAGAAGATTGAAATGTATTTTCTCCCGGATGTGTATGTGGAATGCGAAGAATGCAGAGGAACCAGGTACACCAAAGAAGTGCTGGAAATACTGTACAAAGAAAAGAGCATTGCGGATATTCTCGCAATGACTGTGGAAGAAGCTGTGGAGTTTTTCAAGCATGCCTCTTCTTTGCACTCAAAACTTAAGACGCTGTGCGATGTCGGGCTTGGATATATTGAGCTTGGCCAGCCAGCTCCTTCGCTTTCAGGAGGGGAGGCCCAGAGAGTGAAGCTCGCAACCGAGCTTTCAAAAAGAGCAACCGGGAAGACATTGTACATTCTGGATGAGCCGACCACAGGCCTGCATTTTGAAGACGTTAAGAAGCTTTTAATCGTATTGAGAGAGCTGGTGAACAAAGGCAACACCGTGCTTTTGATTGAACACAATATGGATGTTATCAAGAATTCAGACTGGATTTTAGATCTTGGCCCTGAAGGAGGGGATAAAGGAGGAGAGATAATCGCAGAAGGAACTCCCAAAGACATTGCGAAGAACAAGAAGAGCTACACAGGCAGGTATCTCTAGGGGCTTGACAAAAATTTGGGGTTCGTCTACATTGCATAATGCAGAAATTAGCAGTCTAACCACTTAATTGCTAAATCTATGAAGATTACCCCATTGTCAGACCATATTTTAATAGAGCCTTTAAAGCAGGAGGAAAAGACCAAATCCGGCATTTATCTGCCAGACACTGCTGAAAAGGAAAAGCCAGAGCAGGGCAAAGTCATTGCTGTCGGCCCTGGGAAGAAAACCGAAGACGGAAAGATTGTCCCCCTGGAAGTAAAAGCCGGGGATGTTGTGCTGTTTACCAAATACGGGCCCAATGAGATAAAAATAGAGGAGAAGGACTATTTAATAGCAAAAGAAGAGGATATTTTAGCAATCATTGGATAACACTATGGCAAAACAAATACTCTATTCAGAAGACGCAAGAAAAAAGCTCAAGGCCGGAGTAGATAAGCTTGCGAACGCGGTTAGGATAACTCTTGGGCCAAAAGGAAGGAATGTTGTGTTAGACGAAGGGTTCGGATCTCCCACCATTACCAATGACGGAGTGACCATTGCAAAGAAGATAGAGCTTGAAGAGAAAATAGAGAACATTGGAGCTGAAATCATCAAAGAGGTTGCTTCCAAGGCGAACGACATGGCAGGAGACGGCACAACCACGGCTACTGTGCTTGGCCAGGCTATTATCGGGGAAGGATTGAAGAATGTGACTGCGGGAGCCAATCCTTTGGCATTGAGAAGAGGCATTGAAAAAGGAAAGGAGGCAGTCGTGGAGTTTTTGAAAACAATGTCGCGCAAGGTGAGCACGCAGGAAGAAACTGCGCAGGTTGCAACAATCTCAGCAGAAGACGCAGATCTCGGCAAGCTTATCGCAGAAGTGGTGCAGGAAGTAGGCAAAGACGGCGTCATTACCGTGGAAGAATCGCAGACATTCGGCATTGAAAAAGAAATCGTCAAAGGGCTTCAATTTGATAAGGGCTATGTTTCCCCGTATATGGTGACGAACGCGGAGCGCATGGAATCTTCTGTTGAAGACCCTTACATTTTGATTACAGACAAGAAGATTTCCTCCATTCAGGATATTCTTCCTGCTTTGGAAGCAGTTGCAAAGGTTGGCAAGAAAGAAATGGTGATTATCGCAGAAGACGTGGAGGGAGAAGCTCTCGCAACCTTGGTGGTGAACAAATTAAGGGGAATTCTCAATGTTCTTGCCATAAAAGCTCCTGGATACGGAGACAGGAAGAAAGAAATGCTTGAAGATATTGCCGTGGTGACCGGAGCCCAGGTTGTTTCAGAAGATTTGGGATTGAAATTAGACAAGGTGGAAATCGGCCAGCTGGGATCGGCCCGCAAGGTTGTTTCCACAAAAGACGACACCATTGTCGTTGAAGGCAAAGGTTCCAAAGAAACCATTGAATTAAGAATTGCGCAGATCCGCTCAGCCCTCAAAGAAACCACGTCTGACTTTGACAAGGAAAAGCTTCAAGAGCGCCTTGCAAAACTCGTGGGAGGAGTTGCGGTCATCAAGGTTGGAGCAACTACTGAAGTTGAGCAGAAAGCAAAACAGCACAAGACCGAGGATGCGTTAAATGCAACCAAGGCCGCCATTGAGGAAGGCATTGTTCCGGGAGGAGGCGTGGCTCTTTTGAGGGCAGCAAAGTCTCTTGACGGAATAGAAGCTGAAATTGCAGATCCTGAAGAAAAGCTTGGAATCAAGATTCTTAAAAGAGCCTTGGAGGAACCTGTCCGGCAGATAGCTCAGAACGCCGGCAAAGATGGTTCGGTTGTTGCTTCTGAGGTTATGAAAGGAGAAGCTGGATTCGGATACAACGCGGAAACAGACGCGTTTGAGGATTTGGTGAAAGCCGGAGTGGTAGACCCTACAAAGGTGGTGAGAGTTGCTCTGGAAAGTGCGGTGTCTGCCGCCGCAATGCTTCTGACAACCGAAGTGATTGTCGCGGATCTTCCGGAAAAGGAAGACAAGCAAAAGATGCCTTCAATGCCTCCAGAATATTAAAGAAATCTTTAACCCGCTGACAAAGCGGGTTTTCGTTTGACAAAAAAGCATAATCTGATATTGTGCATTTACAATCCCTGACTCGTATGAGCAGGTGGTCCTGATTCTTCAGGGCAGCAGTTCTTTTCAGGAGGTGCCGTATGGAGACCGTAAAGATTCTAAATGGTCCATCAAAGCTTGATCTCGCGTTGGCAATTGTAGATCCTTTTCCTTTGCATGGAAGTCGGCGAGCATTTGGAATGTCTCTAGAGGGAGAAAACGAGCATAGGGTATGCTCGGAGACATGTACGGTGTGCATTTACAGCGTGGCAATTGCAGAAAGAAGTTATGAGGAGGATTATACTCTCACCGGTGATTGTACTTTGCAGCGAGGGGGTCATTTCCTCAATGCAAAGAGTTTGAGAGACACTTTTTCCTTTTCAGCTTCATTTAACACGAAGACCAGAAAGGGATGGATGACTGTTCATTTACCGGATATCGCATAGCTGATAAGGAGGTGATATATGCAAGTCATGCTGATATATCGTTTAATTCCGATAGGAATTGCTATCAGCGCGGCATTTCTTGCTAGCATAACAGTTTGGGGAGCACTCCAGATAGCTGGAGCGATCTCAACTGGGCCCATATACCAGGCTGCGATCGTATGGAGAATAGTATGGTTCGCTCTTGCTGTGGTTGTCGCCGTTGCGATAACCAAGATTGCCGTGTACCTGAGAGATTTTCTCTGCTGGTATGTAGTGTTGCGATCTCGCTAGCATCAGAAGGCCTTGCTTTTGCAGGGCCTTTTCATTTGCAATAATATTTGGTATAAGAATATCATGAATACTACACAAATTTTTATTGCAGCCGGTTTCATTCTCCTTCTTTGGGTCGTCTTCACGTACAATCGTTTCGTGACCCTGCGAAACCGCGCGCGGGAAGCGTTCTCAGACATTGACGTGCAGTTAAAGAGAAGATACGACCTGATTCCCAATCTTGTCCAGGCAGTCAAAGGATACGCAGGGCATGAGCAGGGAGTGTTTCAAAAGGTGACAGAAGCAAGGGCGCTTGCAATAGGCGCCAAGGGAGCTCATGACAAGGCAGAGGCTGAAAATATGCTTTCTCAAACGTTAAAATCGCTCTTTGCGGTTGCAGAAAGCTATCCGGACCTGAAGGCATCCGCGAATTTCCTGGAACTGCAGAGAGAGCTTCGCGACGCAGAAGACAAGATACAGGCGGCTCGGCGCTTCTTTAACAGCAATGTTCTGGCGTTCAACAGCCAGCTTCAAAGCTTCCCAGCGAATCTTGCGGCCAAGCCCTTTGGATTCAAACGAGAAGAGTTTTTTGAAATAGAAGAGGCAGTCCAGCGCGAAACTCCCAAGGTTGCCTTTTGAACGGGTTTTTATGAATCTCTACGCGCACGCTGAGTCAAATACTCGCAAGACCTGGATATACCTGTCTGGATTTTTTCTCTTTGTAATGGGGATCGGCTGGGCTGCAAGCTATTATCTGCAGAGTTCCGGCATTTTGTATTTTGCGGTGGTATTGAGCCTATTCATGAGCGCTGGTTCTTTTTGGTATTCAGACAAACTGGTGCTCAAGATGAGCAAGGCCCAGCCTGTGCAGAAGAAAGACAATCCGGAATTGTATCGCGCCGTGGAGAATCTTGCCATTACGGCTGGCCTTCCCACCCCCCGCATTTTTGTTATTCAAGACAAGCAGCCCAACGCGTTTGCAACGGGAAGAGACGCAAAACATGCTGTGGTTGCCGTCACCACTGGATTGCTGGAAAAGCTTGAGCCCTCAGAGCTTCAAGGAGTTCTTGCCCACGAGTTGTCGCACATTGGCAACAAAGACATACTGCTTTCTACTGTTGTGGTGGTGCTGGCTGGAGTGGTGGCAATTATTGCTGATTTCTTTTTCCGCGCTGCCTTCTGGGGAGGAAGAAGAGATGACCGCAGAGGAGGCCAGACTCAGGGAGTTATTGTACTGGTAGCCTTAATTTTCCTTATCGCTGTCCCTGTTGTTTCAAGGCTTATCCAGTTTGCCATTTCAAGGAAACGGGAATTCCTTGCAGATGCGTCAGGCGCTTTGCTGAGCAGATATCCTGAAGGTTTGGCAAGGGCTTTGGAAAAGATAGCGGCAGATCCTAACCAATTGAAAAGCGCGAACGACGCAACCGCCCATTTGTATTTCGCAAGCCCTTTCAAGGGCAGAGAGCAGGCAAGCTGGATCCATAGATTGTTCATGACTCATCCTCCAATTGATGATAGGATAAAGGCGCTGAGAGAAATGAACCTATGAAGTGCCCTGTCTGCAAAACAAGAAAACTGGAACAAGCTATTTTCTCCGGAGTTGAAGTTGATTACTGCCCCCGGTGCTATGGTCTTTGGTTTGAAGAAGACGAGCTTCAATTTGCCAAGGATGAAAAAGACAGGGATCTGAGATGGCTTGACATTGATTTGTGGGAGAATGTTTCCCGGTTCAGGATTTCTCCCTCAGGAAAGCTGTGCCCCCAAGACCGCATGCCCTTGTACGAAGTCCATTATTCAGATTCCGTGGTAAAGGTTGATCTTTGCAATCTGTGCCATGGGATATGGCTAGACAGGGGAGAGTTCAAAGATATTATTGCCTACTTGAAAGCGGAAGCGCAGGATAAAATCCTGTATGACTATCTGGGAGTTTTGAAAGAAGAGCTGTGGGAAGTGTTTTCAGGCCCTGAAATGCTCAAGGAAGAAGTGCTTGACGTGTTTGCGATTTTGAAGCTTTTGAGGTATAAGTTTGCGGTGCAGCATCCCACTCTTGCAAGGATCATTTCCGCATTGCCCAGGTAGCATTGACATGCAAGGAAGAGCGTGAGAGTATGCAGTTGTAATACAATTAATTACAACATATGCGTTCCATTATTAATATATCGCTTCCTGCGGAATTGAACAAAAACGTTGAGCAGTTGGCGAAAAGAGGAAATTACGCCACGAAAAGCGAATTTGTGCGGGAGCTTATCCGCGATAGAATCGCGGAAGAAAGTCTATTGCCCCGTCTCAGAAAGAGCGAGGCAGAGTTTCGTGCTGGGAAAGGAAAGATTCTGCGGTCCCTTGCGGATCTGGACTGAACCGCATGGAGATTTTTTACTCGCCCCAGTTTGAGCGTGAATATCGGAGATTGTCTTTTGATGTGAAAGAAAAAATAAAGAAAAAGGAGAGGATTTTCCGAGAAAATCCTTTTGATCCTCGTCTTAAAACTCATAAATTGCATGGACGGTTGGATAGATTTTGCGCATTTTCAGTTGACTATCGGTTCCGAATCATTTTCGGATTTTTAGGAGAGAAAAAGGTAAGGTTTCATGCTGTGGATGATCATTCAGTGTACGAAAGATTTTAAGGAGAGGTGTGCGAGCGGTTTAAACAGCAGTCCTGGAAAGACTGTGTACCGAAAGGTACCGAGGGTTCGAATCCCTCCCTCTCCGCCAGTAATATAATTCACATAATTAAACAGCATATATATTAACAAACAGTTATATATTCTTGCGGCAACGGGTTTAATCATCGCAGGAGGAGCATTTATCCTGTTTCAAAACTCAGAGAATCAGGCTCCTGCTTCAGAACAGCCTGCTTCAGAACAGTCTTCTTCAGGCTTTGAGGTGATTCCCGTGATTACGTATGCTGATGAGGGATATTCTCCTCAAACGCTTTCCATTAAGGCAGGAGGCACGGTTTCATTCGTGAATCAGAGTTCATCATCAATGTGGCCGGCTTCAGCCATGCATCCCACGCACACGGTGTATCCCGGGTCTGGCATTGAAAAGTGCGGAACAGCAGAGCAAGACACAATCTTTGACGCTTGCATGGGTATTCCGTCAGAGCAGGAATGGTCTTTCCAGTTCAATGAAAAGGGAACGTGGAAGTACCACGATCATTTGAATCCAAGCCGTTTTGGAACGATTGTCGTAGAATAGATTTATGGAGCGCCATGCTTCCATTCTCTTGAGAGTAGGCCTTGCGTTTACGTTCCTATACGCGGCGCTTAACTCTTTTATGGAACCCTTGAACTGGATAGGGTATGTTCCGTCTTTTGCAAGGGATATTGTGCCAGATTTCATGCTTCTTCCTGCGTTCTCCGCGTATGAGGTTATTCTTGGCTTGTGGCTTCTTTCAGGCAGGAAGCTGTTTTACTCAGCCTTGCTTTCTGCCCTGAGCCTTTTGGGGATTACGGTATTCAACATCCCCGTATTCAGCGTGGTGTTCCGCGATGTGGGGCTGTTGTTTGCGGCTTTGGCGCTTGCCCTGCTTGCAAAATCATCTCTTGACAAGGGGGCCAAAGAGGGCGTATGATTGTCTTTACGAGGGGAGGGGAAAAGGGCTAGTCTCCTTATCCCGCCGCCCCGCATAAACCCCAATAATGAGAGACATTAGTATGATAATGGATCCAAATCCAGGAGAAGGCCAGACTCCTCAGTTCGGCCCAGAAGAAGAGACAAAGCCTGCTCAATAAGAGCAGGGAACGAAGGCGCTCCCAGTGAGGAGCGTTTTTCGTTGGGCTTGAAATCTTCTTCTGTTTGTCTATGATGGTACTATCTATGCTTTTCTCTCCTGTTGAAGAAATCAAGAGCCGGCTTGAAATCACAGCCGTGCTTGCCAGCTACATTAAACTCCAAAAAGCAGGGGCGAATTGGAGGGCTTTGTGCCCTTTCCATTCAGAGAAAACCCCTTCTTTTTTTGTGAGCCCCGCCAGGCAGGTATGGAGATGTTTTGGTTGTTCGGCCCATGGCGACGTCTTCAATTTCGTCATGCAGATAGAGGGGCTGGAATTCGGAGATGCTCTGCGCCAGCTTGCCCAGAAAGCCGGAGTTGAGCTTCAAAAAGCGTCTCCACTAGCAGCCAGGATTCATACGGAGAAAAAACGCCTTTCTGAAGTTGCGGAGCTTGCCGCAAAGTTTTTTGAGAAACAGCTTTCTTCAAAAGCAGGGCTGGAAGCTAAAGAGTACCTGAAAAAGAGGGGGCTTACTGAAGAAAGCATTGTAAAATGGAGATTAGGATATGCTCCTGAAAGCGCATCCGCCCTGTTTGATTTCCTGAAAAGCAAAGGATACCAGGAATCGGATATCGCAAGGGCGGGGCTTCTCGTAAGGTCTGGAAGCGAAGTCTATGACAGGTTCCGCAGCCGCATCATATTCCCCATCCTGGACATGAATTCCCATGTTGCGGGGTTCGGGGGCAGAATCTTCGGGCAAAAGGCAAAGGAAAAGGAAATCGCAAAATATCTGAACACGTCCAATACCCCCTTGTACGACAAGAGCAGGATTCTGTACGGGTTAGACCAGGCAAAGCTTGCAATACGCCAGCAGGACAAAGCCCTGCTTGTTGAAGGATACATGGATGAAATTCTTGTTTCGCAGGCAGGCTCTGAAAACGCGGTGGCGGTGTCTGGCACTGCCTTGACCATTTTTCATTTAAAGGTATTAAAACGGTACACCGAGAATCTCTTGCTTTCTTTTGACATGGATCTCGGGGGAGACACTGCAACCAGAAGAGGCATTGACCTTGCCATAGGCGAGGGGTTCAACGTGAAAGTGGTGGTTATGGAGCAGGGAAAAGATCCGGCAGACGTAGTTGCGGAAAACCCGCAAGTATGGAAGAATGCGGTAGAGAACGCAAAGTCAATCTTTGATTTTTACTTCCAGACCGCCTTTGAGAAATTTGACAGGAAGTCTCCTGAAGGGAAAAAAGAGATAGCTCAGCTCATTCTTCCGTTGATTAAAAGAATTCCCAACAAGATTGAGCAGTCCCATTGGGTTGCGCGTCTTGCAAAAGATCTTCAGGTAAAAGAAGAGCATGTGGAGGCTGAATTGAAGAAGCTTCCGGAAGAAGAGCAGCGCCCCGTTCTTTTCAGCCAGGACCAGGCTCCTCTCAAAGGAGAGCCCAGAACAAGAAAGCAGATGCTGGAAGAACGGGTGTTTGTGCTTTTATGCAAGAATCCTGCCTTACTGGAAAAGATAGATGACAAGAAGATTGTTTTGTTTTTCATTGAAAGCCAGGAGATCCTGGAGGCCTTCAGGAAGAACAAAGAAATGGACTTTGCAAAGTTTGACCAAATGCTTTCCCAGGAGCATTCTGAGTTTTTAAGGCAAATGGCTTTGCAGGCAAGCGTTGAAGACTGGGAAAAAGAGGGCGAAGACGCGGATTCTGAGTTTAAGCAGTGCATGAGCCATCTTGAGCAGATCCATATCCGCTCAGAGCTAGACAATATTTCCCAAGCGATAAAAGAAGCTGAAGAAGAAAAGAATGCAGAGAAGCTCAAGAGCCTTGTGAGCCAATTCCAGGAATTGAGCAAGAGCCTTCATCTTCTCCGCTAATTTCCATACTCTATGCAATTGAAAAAGAAATCCAAAAAAGAGCCCAAGGCAAAGATGAAGAAAAAGAGGGTGACGTTCAACCGCGAGCCCGCAAAGGCTTCCAGGGGAAAGAAGCCTCGCCAGAGCAGGATTTTCAAAGACCAGGCAGTCCAGGAGTTTATTGACCGTGCGAGGCTCAAGGGTTTTGTGACGTTCGCAGAAGTCTTGTACCAATTTCCAGATGCTCAAAAAGACGTAAAGGGCCTGGATGCTCTGTATGCCAAGCTTGAAAAGGAAGGCATACGCCTTGAAGAAACACGGGAGTACCTTTCTGAGCAAAAGCCGGAAGACAAAGAGAAGCTCCGCCTTGAGGAAGAAGCTCCTTTGGATCCTGTGCAAATGTACTTAAAAGAGATAGGCCGCATACCCTTTGTGACCGCAGATCAGGAAAAGGAGCTTGCAAAGCGCATTGAACAAGCAGACATGGAAGCAAAGAAGACGCTGGCGAGAGCCAATCTGCGCCTTGTGGTTTCCATTGCGAAGAAATACGTGGGAAGATCTCCGAATCTTACGCTATTGGACCTAATCCAGGAAGGGAATCTTGGGCTGTTCCGCGCGGTTGAGAAGTTTGACTGGAGAAGGGGATACAAGTTTTCAACCTACGCAACCTGGTGGATCAGGCAGGCCGTCACAAGGGCAATCGCGGATCAGGCAAGAACTATACGCATCCCTGTGCACATGATTGAAACCATTTCAAAATACACGCAGGTAAAGCGGAGACTATTGCAGGATCTGGGAAGAGAGCCTCTTGCAGAGGAAATAGCGGCTGAAATGGGCCTTGAGGTGGATAAGGTTCGGCACATTGAGAGGATCTCCCAAGAGACGGTGTCTTTGGAAACTCCGGTAGGAGAAGACGATGAAGACAGCATTCTTGCTGAATTCGTGGAAGACGAGAAAGTTCCTCCTCCTTCTGTGGAAGCTGCGCGGAATCTCTTGAAAGAGAGATTGCGGAACATTCTTGTTGATTTAAGCCCAAGAGAGCAGAAGA
>JACOVZ010000007.1 GCA_016177065.1 Candidatus Wildermuthbacteria bacterium
ATGCCAGGCAATGGCTTCTCCTTCTCTGTCTTCGTCTGTTGCCAAAATGGTTGAGCCTGCTTTCTGTGCTTCTTTTTTGAGTTCGTTTACGAGCTTTCTTGCTTTTGTCGGAATGACATACTGCGGAGCAAAATCTTTTTCTGTATCAATGCCAAGCTTGCTCTTTGGCAAATCTCTCACATGGCCAAAAGAAGAAAGGACCTTGTATCCTTTTCCCAGGAACCCTGCCAGAGTCTTTGATTTTGTGGGAGATTCAACAACAATCAATTGCATATGGTTTTCACTGTATCACGCATTTCGCATTTTCTCTACAGCTTCTGAGAGCATTTGGCAATAGAGGTTGAGCCCGATTGCGTTTAAGCTTCCAGATTGTTCTTTGCCTAAAATGTTCCCGGCCCCCCGTATTTCAAGGTCTTTTAGGGCTATGGAGTATCCGGAACCTAACTCTTGGGCCTGTTTTAAAGCTTGAAGCCTGAGCTTTGCTTTTTCCGTGAGTTTTGAGCCGTGGAGAAAATACGCGTATGCTTTTTTCTCGGATCTTCCAATGCGTCCCCTGAGCTGATACGCTTGCGAAAGCCCCAGGTTTTCTGCGCTGGAAACAATGATGGTATTCACGTTCGGAAGGTCAAGCCCGTTTTCTATGATCGTGGTGGCAAGGAGAAGGTCGCACTTCTTTTCCCTGAATCGCTCCATTGTTTTTATGATTGCAGTTTCCCGAAGTCTTCCGTGAACAGTTCCTATTTCCAATCCAGGCACGAGTTTTTGCAAGAGAGCCTCAACCTTTGCAAGGGTTCCTATGCGGTTATGGAGATAATACACCTGCCCCTTTCTCTTGATTTCTTCCCGGATCGCTTTTTGAACAATATCCTTGTTCCATTTGGCAAGAGATATTGAAACCGGAACTCTTCCTAACGGGGGAGTCTGCACAAGGCTTACTTTCTTTAATGAAGAAAGCGCCATGTACAAAGTTCTTGGAATGGGGGTTGCAGATAAAGAAAGAGTATCCAGAGATGTTCTGAGGCCCTTGAGCTTTTCTTTTTGCTTCACCCCGAATTTCTGCTCATCGTCAATAACAAGAAGCCCGAGATTGTGAAACTTCACGTCTGGGGAAAGAAGGCGGTGCGTTCCTATTACAATGTCTATCTGCCCTTTTTGTATTTCGTCCAGAACTTTCCTTTCTTTTGGCGCAAGGCGTGAAAGCAAAGCCACTTTTACGGGAAGTCTTTTGAGGCGCTCTGTAAAATGCTGGAAATGCTGATAGGCGAGTATGGTCGTGGGGGCTAAGAGCGCGGTTTGGTACCCTTGTTCTGCGGCATACACCATTGCGCGCAGAGCAATCTCTGTTTTCCCGAATCCCACGTCTCCGCACACAATGCGGTCCATGGGGTGGGGGCTTTCAAGGTCGTTTCGTATGTCTTCCAATGCTTGAAGCTGGTCTGGAGTTTCCTGATAAGGAAAAGTCCCTTCAATATGCTTTGAGATTTCTCCTTCTGGATGATATGGGGGCCTGGTCGCAATTTCCCGTTTTGCGTACAGGTCCAGTATTTCTCTTGCGAGCTTTTCAACCTCTTCCCGTATCCTTCTCTTTGTTTTTATCCAGAATGGGGAGCTGAGCCTGGATACTCTCGGATTCTCAAACCCAATGTATCTTGAAAGTTTTCTTTCAAGGCCCAAGGGTATGTAGAGTTTATCTTCTGAAGCATATTCAAGAAGGTAGTAGGTGATCTCTCGCATTGTCTTGAGCCCTCGGAATATTCCCACTCCGTGGTCCAGGTGCACTAGAAAGTCTCCTTCCTTTAAACCCTTGAGATCTGAAAAGAGCTTTTGAGATTTCAGGCGTTTCTTGAGGATCTCTTTGGATTTCTTTTCGTCTGCAATTGATATCTCAAGCTTTTCAATCTCTTCTATTGTGTTCCCCGCAAATTCAATGCGAAACGCATTATCTGTGTTTATAGGGAAGACTTCAATGATTCCTCCTTTGATGATGAATTCTCCAGGATCTCGCACTTGAAACACCTTTTCATACCCAAGTTCATCAAGCTTTCTGAGAAGTTCAGACAAAGAGCATCTCTGGTTCTTTTCAAGGAATCTCGTGTTTTCCTGGAAGAACTGCTGGGTTTTTCTCGCCTCAAGGATGTCTTTGATGTTTTCTTGGAACCAAACATTCCCCTTTTCCAAAAAGTAGGGGGTGATTGCAACAATCAGCAGATTATTTCCTGTTCTTGACAAATCCATCTAAAGGAAGTTTAATGGCGCTTACAGGTTGTGTCAAATGTTCTTAAGAAAGGAGTGTCATGAATGAGGATTCGGATATAAAGAAACGGCTTAGAAGGTTTTACGAAAGCGTGCGGACGGATTTTCTCCCAATAGCTATCCGTGATCTTGGTCTTCCGCCCGATACGACACTTGAAGAACTTCTGGAAAGGATGGTTAGTTCGTTAGAGGATCTTAACAAAGAAGCCGAGAAAATTTTGGGGAAGTCGCCCGCTGAGTTTAAGGAGCCGGCAGAGATTCTGAAAAAGATTTCTGATGAACTAGGGCAGAATGAATGATCAATGTTTGAAGAACTCAAGGCCCTTATGC
>JACOVZ010000009.1 GCA_016177065.1 Candidatus Wildermuthbacteria bacterium
GATTCTTACTGCTCATCAGCCCCAATATCTTCCGTGGCTCGGGCTGTTCCATAAAATCGCCTTGAGCGATGAGTTCTGTTTCTTTGATATTGCGCAGTACAGGACAAAAAGCTTTAACAGGAACCAGATTAAGACTCCGCAAGGCGCCGTGTTCCTTACTGTGCCGGTGCTTACCAAGGGATACCAAGAAAAGAAGTTTTTCCAGATGCAGATTAACAATGCAATAGATTGGAGGAAAGACCATTTCAAGTCCTTGTATGTGAATTATAAAAAAGCGCCCTTTTTTGGCAGGTATATCCAGTTTTTTGATGATCTGTACAAGAAAGACTGGCAGAATTTCTGCGATTTGACAGAATATATGCTGAGGTGGTTTCTGCAGGATCTCAAGATTGAAGTTGCTTTCTCAAAGGCGTCTGAGCGGAACTTTGAAGGTTCAGGTTCCAATCTTGTGCTTGACATGTGCAAAAAGGCCAAAGCTGGCATATATATCTTTGGAACTTTAGGGAAAAACTATGCGAATGTTTCAGAATACGAGAAGGCAGGAGTTCACCCGTATTTCCAGGACTATTCGCATCCTCAATATTCCCAGCTTTGGGGAGAGTTTCTGCCATATATGAGCATTGCTGACCTGCTGTTCAATTGCGGGCCTAAGAGCTTGGAAGTTTTAATGCGGGGCAATATTACAAAAGAAGAGCTGAAGAAACTCTTTTGACAAAGCCCTCAGAATTGCTATCATTGGCAGTATGAGTTCCACAAAAATTCTTGTCATAGCTCCCCATCCAGACGATGAAGTTTTGGGATGCGGCGGAACAATTAAAAAGCATGCCGAGAAAGGCGACCAGGTTTTTCTTTGTATTGGAACCAAAGCATACACCCCGGATTGGACAGAAGAGTTTATGCGAGAGAGGGTGCATGAGATTGAGCTCGCAAACAAAACGCTTGGGATTTCAAAAACCTATTTCCTTGATTTCCCGACCGTGAAGGTGGATACTATCCCCCAGAAAGAAGTGAATGACGCAATCGCGAGAGTTGTGAAAGAGATACGGCCTGAAGTAATGTATATCCCTCATGGCGGAGACTTGAACCAAGACCACAGAATCTTTTTTGGGGCATCGCTTGTTGCGGGCCGCCCCATCCCGGGTTCTTCAGTAAAACAAATCTTTTCTTATGAAGCGCTTTCAGAAACAGAGTGGGGAAACGAGCTCACGCCCTTTGTGCCCAATGCGTATGTGGATATTGCTGAAGAAATTGGGGCAAAGAAAGAAGCAATGCAGGCCTACAAAAGCGAGCTCAGAGAGTTTCCCCATCCCAGATCTCTGAAAGCAATTGAAGCTTTAGCCCAGAAAAGAGGATCTGAGGCTGGCATGGAATATGCGGAAGCCTTCATGGTGATACGCCACTTATGGCAAGAGAAATAACAAAGAACAAGGACATTACAGAGGGAAAGAAGCGTTTTCCAAACTGGAAAATGCCTTATATCCCAGAGAGGAAACTGACCAAGTATCAGTGGCTTGTCCAGTACGCCTCAAAACTCAAGCTGGGGAAATACAGCGATATTGGAGCATTTACCTATATTAATGCCAGAAACGGCGTGATAATTGAGGAAGGCGTTCAGATAGGGTCTCATTGCTCCATATATTCTTACTCCACGATTGACGGCGAAGAGGGAAAAGTTGTTTTAAAGAAGAATTGTAAGATAGGCTCCCATTCGGTTGTTCTGCCTGGCGTGACCATAGGAGAAAACTCAGTTGTCGGAGCTTGCAGTCTGGTAAAAGACAGCGTTCCTGCAAATTCAGTTGTATTCGGGATACCGGCAAAAGTAATGCGAAAAACATGATTCCTTTGTCTTCTCCCGATATCACAAACGCTGAAAGAAAAGCGGTGCTGGAGGTGTTAAAAGGCAGAACCTTGAGCTTGGGCCCAAGACTCAAAGAATTTGAAGAGCGGATGGCAAAATTCGCCAAAAGAAAATACGCAGTGGGGGTGAATTCCGGAACCTCAGCATTGCATCTTATTGTCCGGGCCTTAGGCATCCAAGAGGGGGATGAAGTTATCACAACTCCGTTTTCTTTCATTGCGTCTTCAAACTGCATTTTATATGAAAAGGCAAAGCCGGTGTTTGCTGATATTGAAGAGAAAACGCTCAATATTGACCCCAAGAAAATTGAAGAGAAAATAACCAGAACAAACAAGTAACCACTGGTGAAGGGGGAATGATTCTTACAGACAATAAAGAGATTGCAGATTTATGCAGAAGCATGTCAAACCAGGGCAGGGCGTTTGAAGGCTCAAGCTGGCTTGAGCATGTGAGGCTTGGGTATAACTACAGAATGTCTGACATTGAATGCGTCTTGGGCATTGAGCAATTAAAGCGAATGCAAGAGCTTACAAAGAAACGAAAGCTCGTTTTTGACCTGTACACGAAAAAACTCAAGAGCATTCCCCAGATAACCCTCCTTTCCGCCTCAAAAGAATGTTCTGCGAATTGGTTTGTGTACGTGATCCAGCTTGCAAAACGCTACACAAGGGCAGATAGAGATTCCATGCTTTCTTTTTTGAAAGAGAAGGGGATCCAGTGCAGCACCTATTTCCAGACCATTCATCTCCAGCCATTCTATAGGCAGTCTTTTGGATACAAGCCCGGAATGTTCCCTATTGCAGAAAGCGTGAGCGACAGGACCATTTCCCTTCCTTTCTTCAATAATCTGAAAGAAAAAGACATTGATATTGTTGTAAAGACTTTGAAGGCTGCTTTGGAAAGGATACAATAGGGAGGCAATGAAATACGCATTTTTCTTTGCAATCATACTCGTTCTGTCATTTGTTTCTGGAGGGAACGCTTTTGCCCTTCAGCTTGGACTGGTTCAGGATTTTTCCGTGAGCAAGGACTATGATCTTTTAGAAAGAACCCAGATTAAGGCTGAGCTTGTGAAAGAAACCTCCCAAATGTATTTTTACGCAGACACCGTATGGTGGAACGAGCTGAGTAGTTCCCGGAAATCTGAAGTTTCAAGCAGCATGGCAAGTTTGGCTCAGGAATTTGAGCGTGCTATCCGCCCCACCCTGGTGTCTGCTTTTGGTTCTGAATGGAATCCCGGCATTGACGGAGATCCGAAAATCATCGTGCTTTTGCAGGAAATGAAAAAAGGCTTTGTCGGATATGTCCGCAATGAGGATTCTTTCTTGAAGTTTGTGTTTCCCGGATCCAATGAAAGGGAAATGATATATTTCTCAGCCGAACAGATTGAAAGTTCTTTGGCAAAAAGCTTTCTCGCGCATGAGTTTGTTCATCTGATCACCATTAACCAGAAGACCAAGCTCAGGGGCGTTATTGAAGAAACATGGCTGGACGAAGCTCGAGCAGAATACGCCCCCACGCTTTTAGGGTATGATACTAATTTTGAAGGAAGCAACCTGAAAGCCCGCCTCGGAGATTTTTTGAGAAATCCCTCAGATTCCGTGCTGGAATGGCAGGGCGAGCAATCAGACTATGGAAGCATAAGCATGTTTATCCATTATCTTGTTGACCATTACGGAGTCGGGGTGCTCATTGATTCTCTGCGCTCAGACCTCGTTGGGATTCCTTCTTTGAATGAAGCCTTGAAGAAGAACGGCTTTGACGTAGACTTCAGGAAGGTGTTCACCGATTGGACCATTGCGGCGTTTCTCAATGATTGCTCCTACGGGAAAACGTATTGCTATCTTAACCAGAATCTTGAAAATTTTAAGCTCAGTCCGAGTTTGAACTTTCTGCCTTTGGTTGGGAAAAGCACTCTGCAGGTAACGAATTCCGTAAAAAACTGGTCTCCAAGATGGATGAAATTCCTCGGGGGGCAGGGGGTTTTGCAGTTTTCGGTCAAGGGCCAGCCTGGGCAAAAATTCGTAGTTCCGTATCTTGCAGAGAAGTCAGAAGGAGGATATACTTTAGACTTTCTGGCATTTGACGGAAACAAGGATGCGGCCGTGTTTCTTTCTGATTTTGGGACTCAGATCCGCTCATTGATCATTATTCCTTCCCTTCAGACAAAAACGATAGGGTTTGAAGGCAACGAATTGTCATATCTTTTTTCATTCACCGTTTCCATACTTGACAGGACGCCCCAGGAAGAAGAAGCTTTGATCCTCCAGCTTTTAGAACAAGTGGATATTTTAAAGAAAGAGATCGCGAGAGTCCAGGCGCAATTGTATGCCTTGACGGGGAGCGCGTCCTGCGGAGCGTTTGACTCAAATTTGTATTTCGGCATATCCAATAAAGGAGAGGTGCAGTGCCTTCAGCAGTTTCTGCGAGATCTTGGGCAAGACGTGTATCCCGAGGGGCTTACAACAGGAGTGTTCGGCCAGCTTACCTTTAACGCCGTAGTTCGCTTCCAGGAAAAGTATGCAAGCGAGATTCTGCTTCCCGTGGGCCTTCAAAAAGGCACGGGATATGTGGGGAGCCGCACAAGATCAAAGATTAACGAGCTTCGCGGGTTTTAGGCGCTTGACAAAAACAAAGGGCGGATGTAGGATGCAATCGTGAGTCGTAGTGGATTGCAGCGTAAGTCGGCAACAGACCTTTCTTAAGCAAGGTCTGTTTGCTTTTTATTTGACATTTTTTCTTAAATATGCTATGTTTTTTATTGGCACCTACGGGTGACTACTTTCTAGAGGAGGATGGTTCCGATGTCTAATGCATTGGCCCCGTCTGTTACAGCCCGAGACTCCAAAGGTCTCAAGTTCGTTTCCGTCATTGAGGCCGCCTACAACAAGGCTCGCCTCTCTGAGAAGGAAGCTCAGTGTGTCAACGACGCGCCTGGGCTCGCCGAGCTCGTCGGAAAGTTTATTACCGAGAACCGACTGCCGAACCAGTTCGCTAGCGAGGAGGTTCGCTCCACCTACGATTACCCCAAGAAGCATAAGGGGCCAAAAGGAATCGAGGATCAGATCAAAGCACTGGCCAAGATCTTCGGCCTCGACCCGAGCCACGCGCTCGAGTACGCCAAGAACCTGCCCCAGCTCCCTAATGGCGCTGAAGGATGGTTCGCTATTCCAAGGTGGGAAAAGGTTGCCAAGACCTACAACGAGGCTATTGAGCGCATGCTCAAGGTCATTGCCTCTATGCGGAAGTTCACCAACTACCGTGAAGGTCAGCTTGGTCCCGACCGGCTTCGCCAGTCACAGCGCACCATCGAGATGCTCAACAAGATCGGTGAAACCCAGCAGGGCGACATCTTGATCATCGCTGGACAGTTGGGTCTCAGGCATCGCGGACGTTCCGTGCGCCGTGCCCGCGTGGTCTTCCAGACCAACGAGTTCGGCTTCGGAGCTTTCGCAGTAGGATGCATGCTCCTCACTCATCCAGAGCGTCTGGAAAAGTATGAGGATCTGTTCATCGACTGTGCCGGAGAAGAATATGATTATCCGGGCGACGCTGTTCGCTTCGGCCACGCTCCGTGCTTCCACTTCCGCGGTGGCAGGGTCGGGTTCGTTACGGGCTGGGTGGGCGGTACCGGCGTCGGCTATGGCTCTTCGTCTGGGTTCGCCCCGCAGTAGAACTTTGCAAGCTTGAACTTTTGAATCTTTTGACTTTTTGTCTCTTGATCCTTGAGTTCGGGCAGTCCGGGGTTATGCGCAGTAATGTGCGTAACCCCGGTTTTCTTTTTGCAAAAATTATTGTTTAGGATATATTTATAGATGAGTCTAGGCTTATGCACGGCAGTTCACGGATTGCCGTCGCCGAACTCTCTCTTCAAAAAAAGAGATACACAACCAGAGTCTTGGAGATTAAGGTTTCCAAGAGCGAGTTGCATTGAGGAGATACTGCTTGTTTTTGCCTAGCGCATGACCCCGCTTCGGCGGGATGCTGCGGAATAAAAT
>JACOVZ010000011.1 GCA_016177065.1 Candidatus Wildermuthbacteria bacterium
ATTTTGCTTTTGCCTGGAGAAGAAGATGCTCAAACGTATATCCTTTTTCGCGAATGATAAAAAAGAGATCGATATAATCGCGCGCTCGAGCTTTCAATACTATCGTGTGCACCTTATCAACCGCAATGTCGTAAATGCTTTCAATGTCTAGTTTTCCAAAAGAAATCCCTTTTTCAATGCGCGGAAAGAGGAAATAGGTAAACTCTGTTTTTAGTATATTTCCTTTGATACGGAGGAAAAAGAGGTTTCGGTTAAAGCTTTGCTGGAAATCTATCTTTGAAATGCCCAGCTTCTGTTTAATGCTCTTGAGGAATACAGTAATCCCTAGAGTAGGGAACTCTTCTTCAGAGAAGAAGTCAAGATCTTCTGAATAACGATGGCGCAGATAGAAACCGGCAAGCGCTGTGCCGCCTCTAAGGTAGAAATGCCTGGCAAGAAATGCGTTTTCTCCTGCTTGCTGCAGAAAAGATTCCTGCGTTTTTGTGAGAATACCTTTATCCATGCAGCAAGAGCTTGAGAAATTGCTTCCTTGAGGGATCAAGATTGAGTTCTTTCCAGTATTTTCGGAGTTCTCCAGTCTTCAGCTTCTTTCCGTTCAAGCCGAAATTTACCATCTGTTCAAGTTTCCAGATGGCATATGCATGCTTATCTTTTTTGAGCTTGTTTTCGTCAGTAGACCAGTTATACATACCTATAGTATACCATTCTTTAACGTCCTTGACAAACATCTGCGCCCAAGGACTTGGCAGTTTTTTCATTGCAGGATTTAGGGTATAATAAGAGGGATATATGACTAAAGAAGAGGCAAAAAAAAGAATAGAAAAGCTCAGAAAGCTCATTGAGCATTACCGGTATTCATACCACGTGCTGGACAAAGAAGAGATTTCAGACGCAGCTCACGATTCCTTGAAGCATGAATTGTTCGTGCTGGAATCCAAGCATCCGGATTTGATCACCTCAGACTCTCCCACCCAGAGAGTAGGAGGGGAGGCTCTGCCTAGTTTTCGGAAGGTTTCCCATAAGATTCCCATGCTTTCCATAGAAGACGCGTTTGAGGATCAGGAAGTGAAAGACTGGGAAGAATATATCCGTAAGATCTCAAAAGAGCGCGCCTTTGAATATTTCACAGAGCTTAAGATAGACGGGTTTGCGGTAAGCCTTCTGTACAAGAACGGAGTTTTTTTTAAGGGAGCTACAAGAGGAAATGGAATAGTGGGAGAAGACGTTACTCAGAATTTAAAAACAATTGAGAGCATTCCTTTGAAGCTTGAACTGCGCCTTAGCTTAGCTAAGGACTCCTTGGCTAAACCAAGGATAAAACAGACGCTTAAAAATGCGCTGGAAAAGGGCGAAATTGAGGTTCGCGGAGAAGTGTACATGGAAAAAGAGGATTTTGAGAATCTGAACAAGGAGAGAAAGAAAAAAGGAGAAAGCATTTTTGCTAATCCCCGCAATGTTGCAGCCGGTTCCATCAGGCAGTTAGATCCCAAGCTTGCCGCTTCACGGCCTCTAAGGTTCATGGCCTATGATCTTGTGAGTTCTTTGGGCCAGGTTTTACATTCAGAAGAGCATGAAATTCTCAATGTTCTTGGATTTAAAACCGACAAGACCGCGCGGATCTGCAAGAATATCCAAGAAGTTCTTGAATACTGGAAGGGAATAGGGAGGAAGCGCGGCTCCCTTCCTTTTCTCATTGACGGAGTGGTTGTAAGCATTAACAGCAACAAGATATTCCAAAATCTTGGGGTTGCAGGGAAAAGCCCCCGGGGAATACGGGCGCTGAAATTTGCAGGATCCCAGGCAACCACGAAAATGCTGGATATTAAAGTTCAGGTTGGAAGAACCGGCGCTGTGACTCCCGTAGCGGTTCTGGAACCTGTGAGGGTTGCCGGAGTGGTAATTTCTCGGGCTACCTTGCATAATGAGGATGAAATTAAGCGTTTGGGAGTGAAAATAGGAGATACGGTAATTGTGGAGAGGGCCGGGGATGTTATCCCGTCTGTAATGAAAGCTTTGCCCGAATTACGGAACGGTTCAGAGCGGGAATTTCATATGCCAAAGAAATGCCCTGTGTGCCAAACTGGGCTTTCCCGCCCTGAGGGAGAAGCGGTGAGGAGATGCGAGAATAAGGCATGCAAGGCAAAACTGAAAGAATCCCTGCGCCATTTTGTTTCCAAGAAAGCTTTTGATATTAAAGGCCTTGGCCCCAAGATTCTTGACCGTCTTGGCGAGGAGAATCTTGCGGCCTTGCCGCCCGACATATTTGAACTGCAGGAAGGAGATCTTGCAGTGCTTGAACGCTTTGGAGAAAAGTCAGCTTCCAATATTATTTCAGCAATTGAGAAAAGCAAAACTATCCCTTTGCAGAGATTCATTTTCAGCCTTGGCATTCGCCACGTGGGAGAAGAAACCGCCATTGAACTCGCAAAGCATTTTAATTCTCCTGAAGGGCTTCAAAAAGCTTCTTTGGAAGATCTAAAGAAAATCCCTGATGTTGGTGATGTTATGGCAGAAAGCATTTTCCAGTGGTTTCGCTTAAAACAAAATCAAAGAATGGTGCATGACTTATTGAAAGCAGGAGTGAGGGTGATGCGTCCAAAGCAAACAACGCAGAACCGTAAGATCAAAGGGCTTACCTTTGTTTTTACCGGAGGGTTGAGTTCTTTGAGCCGCGAGCAGGCAAAGGAGAGAGTGCGATCTCTTGGGGGAGAGGTATCAGAATCTGTTTCAAGGAGTACCAATTACGTGGTTGCGGGATCTGATTCTGGCTTAAAATTCCAGAAAGCCAGAGACCTTAAGATAAAGATTCTCACAGAGCAGGAATTTCTCAATCTTATCCGTTAGAGGAGAATATTTGGAGAAAGCTCTTTCGCTTTATTCGCAAAGAATGTTTTTAGTTCTTCAATCGCCAGCGGTTTTATCATCTTGGGAAGAGCTTCAATGCGCCGCACTTTTGCAAGCTCGCCGCCAAGAAATACATCGTCAATCTTCATGCCAAACTTTGCTTCTGTATCTTTTCGCACGGTTTCAAGGCTTGTTGTTTGCAGGAGAAGATATAAATCCACAAAATCTTTTGGGTCAAATCTATCAAGAATTGCAGCGAGTTTATTCGCCGCAATATCGCGCATGCTGTCAATCAGCACGCCATCTTTCTTGGTTGGGCGGTCAAGTTGGGGAAACGGATATTGCGTAAATTCTACTTTTAGTTCTGCGTTCGGAAACTGGAAAAAGAATTGATTTCTTTCATATAATCGTTCGTACCGTAAGTTTTGTGCGCCAAGCTTTTCTTTGATTTCTTGAGCGAATTTATGAAGAAATAGCTGATCTGGTTTCTCTAAGATAAAAAAATCCAAATCGTCTGAAATTCTATGATGCAAGTAATATTCTGCAAGAGCAGTGCCTCCTGAAAGATAGAAGTGTACGAGGTTTTGTTCTTGCGCAACAAGAGCGAGCACTGATTTCTGATTAGACGTTAGAATGGTTTGTCCCATAAAAGTAGCTCTAAAAAGGCCCGTCTATCCTCGGGGATTTTAAGCTGAGGCAGATATTTTTCCAAGAGCTTGCGGTCAATTTTTTCTTTTCCGAGGCCATAATTGATAAGCCGCTCAAAATGCCATACCGGGTCTGCTTTTGCTTGTTTTTCATATGCAGTTTTCGTGTAATCCCAAACCATTGCATCTTTATTTTATCATGAGCAATACTTTGCTGCAATAGGGAATAAGGGTTTTTGTTTGAACCCCGATTTCAAACGTGTATAATACGTATATGCCAAAAAGAAAGGAACAAATTCATACTGCAGGGCGCCCGTATCACGTATTGAGCCGCGCAGTGGAGGGGAGAGGCATCTTTGAGTCAAAAGAAGACTGCGCCAGATTTCTTTTTCAAATGCATGCGGCGAATATTGGCAGTCCTGCTCCGAATTTGTACAGACGCAACCTGGAAGAGGCGGCAGATCTTCTTCTTGAGGGAAAGAATGCGCTGGAAAAGTTTGTACAGCCGCAGCATCCTCCTCTTGTGGAATTCTTCAGTTTTGTTCTCGCAAGGGACCACTATCATTTTGGAGTTGTGCCTGCTGTAAAAGGAGGGATTTCTTTATACATGCAGAAACTGAATTTGGGATTTGCAAAATATTTTAATATCAAGCATAAAAGAAGAGGGTCTCTCTTTGAAACAAGATTCCAAGCTCTGCCAATTAGAAACTCAGATCAGCTTGTCGCGCTTACTCAGCATATTAACGTGAAAAATGTTCTAGATGTATACCAGCC
>JACOVZ010000012.1 GCA_016177065.1 Candidatus Wildermuthbacteria bacterium
CTTTGGCAAATCCATTTCAACAAGCTTAATGGGCCTATACTTTTTACGATAGGCGATAAGATCAACCGATTGCAAAAATTTCTCAAATTTACCCAACAGCATAGCTATTTCTACTGCTTACTCTTACGTCTTCCACCTTACCAAGAAATCGCCCACCTTCGCAAATGCTACGGCGGGTAAACCTTTTCGGCGATGTCTAACCTGAAATGTCGCACAAAGTCTAGCTACCTTTATTGAGAATCAGACACTCCCCTTCTCCGACGACTTCAATCTTGCCGTCAACAATTTTCAGGGCAGATTGATCATCAAGAGCGTAAATGGGCTCTTTAATTTCTTTTGCCAGCTCTTCCATGACTTCACGCCGCACTTTTGGAAAGTCTGGAGAGTTTAGGTGCGGCCTGAAATGAAAATTAAAGAATCCAAGCCCTTCATCGTCTGGATACTTCATTGGAGCTTCATCGGGATACAGTTTCACATGATTTCTTAAAGCAAGACTCTTCCCTGTAGCCATGCTTCCAGCGCTAATCCCTGCATAGACCCGAGTCTTGAGCAATTCGGGAAGCAATTCCGCAAGGCCAGACTTTTTCAGCCAATGCAGTAAATAAAAGGTATCTCCGCCAGAAAAGAACAGAACATCTGTAGTTTCAATGCGCGGCTGCCAAAGCTCTCTCGGCAAAGCTGAAATATCCACAATATCTATTGATTTGAAGCCTATCAAAAAATTAAGATAAAAGAAACTTCAAGAGCGCCATTCTCACCAATAATCCGTATTTTGCTTGTTTAAAATAAACTGCCTGAGGCAAAGCATCAACTTCAGGCGATATTTCGTCAATGCGAGGAAGCGGGTGCATAATGATCGCGTTCTTCTTCATTGCTTTTGCTTCTTGCAATCCTATAACATACCGCCCTTCATATTTATTGTATTCCCGCATTGTTTTAAATCTCTCCTTTTGAATCCTTGTCTGGTAGAGCACGTCTATGCTTCCAAGCACAGAATCCCAACTCCTCAACTCTTGGTAGAGAATTGCGTGATGATCCAGATATGCTTTTATGTCTTCCCCTATTCTCAGCTGAGCTGGAGATATGAAAAACATTTGGCTGTGCTTGTATTTTCCTAAAAGATAAGCTAGGGAACGTGCCGTTCTCCCATTCTTTAGATCGCCTACGAAAGCAATCCGTATCCCTTCGGTTTTCCCCAGCTCTTTTTTGATGGTGTATAAATCAAGGAGCGCCTGGGTTGGATGCTGCCCTGTTCCGTCTCCGGCATTAATGATCGGGACGCTGGAAACTGCGGCGGCGCGCTCTGAGACTCCCTTCTCATAATGCCTAAGCACAATAACATCTGCGTACTGGCTTACTACCCGGATCGTATCTTCTAGAGTTTCGCCCTTTGCCGCCGAAGAGAATGCTCCCGCATTTTCAGTGGAGATAACATTTCCTCCAAGCTTGATCATGGCTGATTCAAAAGAAAACCGAGTTCTTGTACTCGGCTCGTAAAAAAGAGTTGCCATTATTTTTCCTTTAAACGGCAGGCTTCGATCTCGCCCCAAGGCATTAGCAATAGCGAAAATCTTCTGTATTGTCTTTGAATCAAACTGCTGAGATTCTAGCACATGCTTCATTGCATGTATTATAAAGCATCAAAATATCAAGTAAACTTGGTCTCGCCAAGTTTTCCACAGCTATGGACTTTTTTGAGTTCTTGTGTTATGGAATGAGCATCCTATTTCTGGGCAGAGAAATGGATATGTGCACCTAAAATTCATAGCCGATGGTCCGCAGAGACCTAGGCAATTGGAGGGAAAAATGAGTAAAACATTAGGACGACATCAGACCCTTACATCTCAAAGCCTTCTCGAAATGGCAACTCGGGTAGTGATAATCCGAGCATGGAAGACATTGCGGGTACTGAACATTGATCTTGTGGCTCGGGGATCAAGAACTGACCCGCCCACTCCTTTAATCTGTGCCCACTATGAAACAAATCTTTCATCCGTGGAAAATGTGCTGTTCCTGAGATCTCGGAAAACACTCTCAATAGATACACATCAAGATGCCAAGCAAGGTACTCAAATAACCTTAGATTCCTGGGGACAACATGTTCCAGATCTCTGTTTGAACATTCCGGTTTTTGCCTGTCATATTGCGTTTATTGCCCGTAATTCAACAGAGATGCCTGTGGGAAGTCTCTTCCTGATCCTCCACTACATTCGTCTCAGAACATTGATGGAAGCAAAGTTAGAGGAAGAAGGCACGTTCGATTTCCATGATAACCTCTTGATGCTGCTAGAACGATTTGATAGTTTTATTGCGCAACGGATCAAGGAGTTGGACTATCTTGGAAAGATGCTGAGCATAGACTAAACCAACCTTTTGCAAGCTCTGCTGCTGCCCCAGCAGAGTTTTTTTATCGCCAATTTCATGATTTCTTAGTCATTCTGTATTCATGCAAAAAGGAAATCTTGCCTCCCGAAAACTTCACCAAACTAATACCGAGCAACTCATGGCCTTTTCCTGCTGCGTTGCATGTAAAATCCCATTCAAAGAAAGCCGTGTTTTCTTCTCCTAAGAAATAAAAAGAGGTGATTTCCCATCGGATCACTCTCCCCTTCTCTTGGACCCAATACTCAAACCATTTCTTTACCTGTTTTATGCCTTGATACGTTGGTCCATGTGATTCAATAATCACACATTCATCGCTCAACGGCGCTATGATTTTTTCAATATCGTTTTCTTTCCAACCGTCCACATATTTCTGTATAAGTTGTTTCGCTAATTCTACATTCATGCTTTTATCTTACCATACTGGTAAAAATCTGAAATGAAAAAGGCTGGGCTACTAAGAGTCCAGCCTTTTCGAAACTCTCCGAAGAGTCCGATAAGAGTTGAGCCTTTCCAAGATTCTTCGATGCTCAATCCATGCCCAGATTAGTATTATGAGTATACTGATTATCACTGCTTCAGCACCCCCGAATATCAACCAGGGATTGAGAAAAGTGACTCCCAATATAAATATGAACCCACCGCAGAAACTTACTATCCAACTAATCCAGATAGGAAAGGGAACTGTTTTTAGGAGCTTTTTCATTTAATCACCTCCTATATACTTTAAGCTACTTATATCAACATATAGTAAAAAAGCAAGCTTAAAAATCTGAAATAAAAAGCTCGCCGAAAAGTGATAACTAAACGGCGAGACTCAAAAGAACTAATCAAAGGGAATTGCTGGCCCGTTCCTTGTCCGAACCCATTCACAGTCACTCTTGAACTCTTCAAGATGTTCAATATCTGTCCGATCATAGCATCCGATAGGAGCGCCTGTTTGCCCTATAAAGCAGGAGCGAGTACCCTTTCCGATGGCAAAAGACATGCCCTGAAACGTCCAAGTACCCTCTTGGAGATCCAGGGAAACTCCTTTAGGTACTTTGGTTTGGAGATGACTGTAGCAAGTGTTGATCGGCCAGACGAGAAAGATCAAGTTTCTCTTTTTGCATCTGGGTTTTGCTGGCGTTTGGCTAGCCATGACAACCTCCTTTTATGTGCTTTATGACTACGGATTTCTTCTACCTTCTTTCAATCAAAAAGTCAAGAAGCGCTGATTCTCCTCAATATCTCAAGGAAAACAAGAAATCGCCTCCCCTGGCGATTTCTTAGCAATTCATTACGGCTTCTGGATCTGCTTCCACAGCCAAATGGCGGCAAGAACGCCCACGGCAAGCCATACAACCCATGTTGTTGTTGCCAGCCATGAAACTCCATATGCCCAATCCATCATATTGTATCCAAACCCCATCATAGTTTTATCTCTTAATCATGTTAACAATTACAGCTTAAACTCTTCCCTGTCTACCGGAAGGTCAAACTTTGCTTTTGTTTTGTTGAGCCTCCTGTCAATGGCAGTAAAGATGCGCTCCATGTCTTCTTTGGCATATTCGTACCTGCCTTTAGCTGCGCAATTCCCGAGAATCCTCAATCTCCGGATAACCTCGTTGGTCCTGCGCTGGGCTAAACGGCGAAACCTGTCTCTTTTTGACTCGTTTTTTTGGGCTTTTTGCTTCATAGAAAGGGGAAATCCCTTCCTTCAGCATCCTCTTTTAAAGAATGCTTGTCAACCCTTCAAAGATCCCGAAGAAGGGATATATCCTGTGTTGGGAAACCCTGCTTTCTGCCACGCAAACACCGTAGGATATTTCTTAATGTCAATGCACACGAACTTCCGATGGAGATTTTCTCCTTTATACCATCTCGTGTAGTAAATCAGGTACGAAGGAAAAAGCTTACGAGGAAAACTGGCTCCGATTGCAAACAACTTGAGAAGGTTTTCATCTTTGTTTTTCTTGTAGAGAACGGGGGCCTCAACCAAAAACGCAAGAAAAGGCTTTTGAGCTTTTTCCACAAGCACATCTGCTTCCATATAGTGAAGATCTGGGCCTTTGAGCGCCACAAGAGCGTCTACGCGAATGTCGTGGGGCCCGTAGCGATAGCGGTCCATAAGCTCCACCACGAGCTGGGCTTTTACCAGCTCTTTTTCTTTGGGAAAAGGAGGGCCGTCTTCGCCGCAATACGCCACCTGGTCTCGCAGTTTCTGATAGGTAAATCGCACTGCCCCGAAAACAAGTTGTACTGGAGTTGAATTCTGCATTACAGCAAGCCTTGCTCTTTAAAACTCATGTATCTTCCTTGGGCTATGATAATATGGTCAACAAGATTAATCCCGAGAAGCTTCCCTGCTTCTCCCAGGCGCCTTGTGATTTCCCGGTCTTCTCCGGAAGGCTGAGGATCTTCTGAAGGATGATTGTGCGCGATAATGATGTGCGAGGCGTGGCGCGCTATGGCTGCCTGAAAGGTTTCCCTTGGATGCACAAGGCTTGTGGTGAGCGTGCCGACAGAAACCGTATCAATGCCGATAAGCTTGTTTCTCGTGTCAAACGAAAGAACCATAAAGTGCTCCTTCGCATAGTTGCGAATCTTTGATTTTACCAAATTATACACTGCCTGAGAAGAAGTTGCGCTCTTTTTCTTTTGTTCTGAACCCGTTGAAAGGTTTTGCCCGATTCTCCGCACCATTTCAAGGCAGGCCTTCAGCTGGGAAGCTTTTGCAAGCCCCAATCCTTTCACTGCCTGCAGATCTTCCAAAGAAGCTTCCACAACCCCGCGCAACGAGCCAAAACGCGAAAGGAGCTTTTGAGATGCCATCATAACAGACTCCCCTCTCACTCCCCTTCCGAGGATTAGAGCTAAAAGCTCTTGCGCGGAAAGGGCTTCTGATCCGAAATGCACAAGCCTTTCTCTGGGCCGTTCTTCTGCTGGCAGATCGTGTACTGTAAAAGACTGCTTCATATTTAGTACTCCATGCTTCCTCTGTGCCCAATTTCAACAACTTCCACGACTTTATCAAGTTCCAGTATCCTATATAAAATACGATAGGGCCATACCTTTATTTTTCTTCTATCTGAAAGATGACCTTTCATTTTTTGCCCGTGGTATGGATCCTCGCAGATCTCATCAAGCGCCCTTTGAATTCGCATCCTCCAAGGCAAAGGGATTTTCTTAAGATTTCTTCCTGCAGGGCCTGCAATGACTATTCTATACCTTTCCATACTTCCTTTTTTTCTTTGAGGAGACTCTGTATTTCATTTTTGACTCATCATGCACCAAAAGAGAACTGGGTTCTGCAAAGCTCAGTTCTTTCTTGAGATCTTCCCAGTCATAGTAATCTCCCTTTTCAAATGCTTTTTCCGCTTCTCTCAATCGCTCCATTGTTTCGGGATCTTCCAATACTTCCAATGTTTCTATCAGAGATTCAAATTCCTCTGCAGACAAAACCACTACCTTGGGTTTTCCCTTTTCAGTCAATGTATAATAAGTGCCTGTTTTCTGCACTTCATCTGCGATTTCAAATATTCTTTTTCTTGCTTCAGAAATAGAAAGAGTTCTCTTGGTATCCATACGTACATTATAACGTACATCAAGATTGCTTGTCAATACTTGGGCTTTGCAATTTCAATTCCTGCTTCTCAAAACCAAAGTAGGGCTTGTAGATGATCTCCATTTTCTCTGGCTTCAAGCAATACCAAGACTCTCCTTTACCCAATATCTTTTCTCCTTTAACAGGGGGCTCTTTCCCGCGCTTTATTCTTTGTTTCACTGCGATCTCAAACATATCACCTTCCAGTTTTTCCGCTTTCCCTGCAATTTGAAATCCTGCGTCATTCCCGCGAATCGTACTCTCCACGGTGATTGCGGCTGCCGCCTGGGGATTCTGAAGAATAGCTTGCGAATGGCGGGCGTCTTGGCGTGAAAGCCAATAGACAGTGAAATCATCGTCATAAACATAGACAAGATCGCTTACCCATAAGCCTCCATCATCTTGCGTTGCAAGGCTCATTAAATACCCCTGATCAAGTATTTTCTTTGCGAGATTAGAAAAAAGAAGCTGTCTGGCTTGGTTTTCATCTTCTTTGATTGCCAAAGCAAGCTCTTCAAGGGAATTGAATTTTTTCATTTCCCGCAAAAACACGGTAATCTCAACCACAAGATCTTTCCCGTACAAATCCCCTTCGTATCCCAAAAGGCATACCTCAAACGAAACGTCTTTCGCCCCAACTGTTTCGGCTAAACCAAAACTCATCATGCTTGGATAGTGCTTTTCTTCAAAACTTGTCCATCCGGCGTACACCCCATAAGGAATATCCGGCATATCTTTAGTTGGAGCTAAATTTGCAGTAGGATACCCAAGTTTGCGCCCGATCTTGCGGCCTTGCACGACTCTTCCCGAAAAAACAGCTGGCAGAAAATCTTTCTTTTGCATACTGGCATTATACCAGGATTGTGTGTTTCATTGAAATGAAAAGACCGCCTGAATCCTGTTCAGGCGGCCTTCTAAGGTGCTACATAATCCTTGCGGCCAATTCTGCCAATTCCGATCTCTCGCCCCTCACCAATTCAATATGCGCTGCTATTTCAGAACCCTTGAAAGCCTCGGCGCTCAGAATTAATCCGTTAGACGACCCGTCAAGATAAGGGTTGTCAATCTGGTCTATGTCGCCCATAAGCACTATTTTAGAGCCTTTTCCTACCCTCGTGATGAGCGCCTTCACTTCAAGACGGGTAAGATTTTGGGCCTCGTCAACAATGACAAAGGCGTTGCTGAAGGTACGCCCCCTGATAAAAGAGATTGGCCCTATTTCCATTAATCCTGCCTGCATATAGTATGCGACGGTATCCTTGACGGTCCCAGCTCCTTTTGAAGAATTCTCCTTTCCCTCTTTTACAATCAGCCGCAAACTATCATAAATCGCGGCTTTCCACGGCTCCATCTTTTCCTGCAGATCGCCGGGCAAAAACCCGAGCGTTTGCTCTCCCACTTCAATGACGGGCTTGAAGATTAAAAGTCTCTCATACGCTTTCGTGAACTGTTCATATCCCGCAAGAAAACTAATGAGGGATTTCCCGGTGCCTGCTTTTCCTCTCACTGTTACGCAAGAGATAGTTGGATCGCGCAGAAGCCAATAAAGAAACGCCTGCCTGTCATTAACAGGTTTTATATCCGCCAGCTTCCCGTCTTGCAGTTTTTGGGGCTTAAGAACATTTCTGAATAGCCCCTCTTCTTTCTTGTAAACTGCAAGTACGTATTTCTCGCCGTAGGACAACACAAGGCACTGATTCGGAAAAAGAGATTTGAGACCAACGGATTGCGACAGCATTCGCGCGGGAACTGACTCTTTAGAGCAAAGAGGAACTATCGTGCCCATTTCATCTTCCGCAACCTTAACCTCCATAACCCCGGAGTACAGTTGGGAAGAATCACCAACAACTTTATCGTTCTTGTAGTCCTCTGCCGAGATTCCAACTGCGTCGGCCTTCAGGCGCATGCCGATATTTTTGGTGATAATTACTACCTTTGCATCCTTCCGTTTCTCCTGCCAGTTTCTGGCGATAACCAATATCTTGTTTTCTCCAGTTTCTTCCAAATCCCCAGAAATGCTCTTGATCCCAACTCCATCATGATCAACTACAAGAAACCCCTTGCCAGACCCAATCTGCACCCCCTGATGCAACGATGGTTCTCCGTTTTGACGCAACCCATCTATAGTGCGGACCACAGACATAGCATTAAAACCAATCTCTCCTGGAGCCGATCTTTTGTTGCCCAGCTCTTCTATTACGCAAAGAGGCACCACAACAAGATTGCTGGGATCTTTTGCCAGAATGTGCATTGCGTCAGGGTCATGGAGAAAAACACTTGTATCAACGACAAAAATCTTGGTACAGCCAGCCAGCCCTGCTCTGTTCATTGCTCTTAACTCCTCCTGCTTTTTTATGCTTCCTCAATTGTCAAAGGACAGGCATATTCAAGCTATTCTAGCAAAAGAGAAAATTAAGGCAAGCAGAGAAAAATCCGTATAAAATAAAGGCTGCAATCGTTTTGTACGAAGCAGCCTTTGTTTTGCGAACAGAGAGAGTCAAGCGCTGCCGCCAGATCCCTCTTCTTGCTCTTCTATCTCAACTTTGAACTTTGAGATTCTGGGATTGTTCCGCAGAATGGTCTGGAAATCTCTCAGGAACTCGTCTTTCCCCGTTCTTGAAACTTGCCACGTAAAATCCCGTGGGTTTGAGGAAGGACGCGAGATAGAAAGTATTTTGTCCTTCTGTACCGCTTCTATCAGATCAGCAACCTCAAGGTGTTCTTCCTGAGAGGGAAAACTGAACTCAATGTAGAATTGTTCCTTCCCCTTTGGCTTTATGATTATGCGCATTTGCCCCTCCTTGTAAGCTTCTCAGATTCTTATAGCACACAATGCCAATATGCGCACTATTTGGAAAGATACTTCTTTCCTTTGAGTTTGTCTGGAAGAAAGCTCTCTTTTGAATACTTTTCGTATCCCTTTGAATACCCGATCTCTTTCATGAGTTTGGTGGGAGCGTTTCTCACGTTCATGGGTATGGGCAGATTGCCCAATGCCTTCACATCTTCTTGAGCCATGAGATACGCATTGTAGGAGCTTCTGTCTTTTTTGCACTGGCACAAATACACAACTGCGTGGGCAAGATTAATCTGGCATTCTGGAAGACCCACTGTTTCAACAGCCCGGAACGCTTCGTTTGCAACCACCAGAGCTGTTGGCTGAGCCATGCCTATATCCTCTGAAGCAAAGATGACCATTCTCCTTGCTATGAACTTGGGGTCTTCTCCGGCTTCAATCATTCTGGCTAAGTAGTACAAAGCGGCATCTGGCTGGGAAGCTCTCATACTCTTGATGAAAGCTGAAATGGTGTTGTAGTGCTCTTCTCCCTGCTTGTCATACCTCAAGAACTTTGCCTGCAGGGTATCTTTGAGCGTTTCCACAGTAATGGCGCCGTAAAGCTCTTTGGTGTTCTCAAGCATGGTAATAGCCTGCCTGGCGTCTCCGTTTGCCATTCTGCAAAGCCAGTCTACGGCTTTTTTATCCAGCTTAAACCCTGTCTGCTTGATAATCTTTGCCATTTCTTCCTGGGAAAGCTCATTCAGCACAAACACGCGGCACCTGGAAAGCAAAGGCGAAATGACCTCAAAGCTCGGGTTTTCGGTTGTTGCCCCTATTAAGGTAATTTCCCCGGATTCCACATAGGGCAGAAGAAAATCCTGCTGAGCCTTGTTAAACCTATGGATCTCGTCAAGGAACAAAACTTTGGGATGATCTCCTACCTTGTCCTCCACGATTGCCTTAATGTCTGCCTTGCCAGCAGAAACCGCAGAGAGCTCATAGAGTTTTGCCTGCAAGCTCTTGGCATAAATCTTTGCCAGCGTTGTTTTGCCAGATCCCGGAGGCCCCCACAAAACGAACGAAAATAGATGCTTTTTGGCAATGGCAATATGCAAAGGCTTTCCCTCGCCCGCCAAATGCTCCTGGCCCACAAACTCTTTCAAGCTCTTGGGCCTGATTTTTGAAGCCAGAGGTTCCATAGGCCCATTCTAAGACTAATACTTGCACACGCAAAGGCCTGACTGGCTGATGGTAAACGCAACGGTTTCCACAACCCGCTTATCAAAGACAGAAGGAACAATGTTGCCGGGGCTTGGATTCTTCACCAATCCTGAGAGACAAGTTGCGGCGCACACCATGGCTTCTGGCGTAATCTCAGAAGCTCCGGCCGCAAGCAAGCCCTTAAAAAGCCCTGGGAACACAAGCGCGTTGTTAATCTGATTCGGATAATCAGACCTGCCCGTAGCAACAATGTATGCTCCTGCTTCTTTTGCGTCTTTGGGATCTATCTCTGGGGTTGGGTTAGCCGCCGCAAACACAATGGCTTTCTTGGCCATGGAAGCAACCATGGGCTTTGTTAAAACATTCCCGACAGAGAAACCGATAAACACGTCGGCCCCCCTGATCGCCTCTTTGAGCCCTCCTGACCTCTCGGGATTGGTAAGTCTCGCAATCTCTGCCTGGTACTTGTTCATGCCTTTCAAACCTTTTCGCAGAATCCCATGCTTATCCACCGCAATGATGTGCTTTACTCCGTATAAAAGCAGAAGATGCATGGTCCCAATGCCTGCTGATCCCGCCCCATTCACCACAACCCGCATGTCTTCAGCCTTTTTCTTTACAAGAGAAAGCGCGTTAATGAGCGCAGACAAAACAATGATTGCGGCTCCATGCTGATCATCATGAAACACGGGGATATCCAGGGTTTTCCGCAAGGTTCTCTCAATCTCAAAACATCGGGGAGCTGAAATATCTTCCAAGTTAATGCCGGCATAGTTTGGAGCCAAGGCCTGCACAATCTCAATGATTTTCTTTGGGTCTTTTTCAGCTAAAGAAATCGGGTAGGCGTCAATGCCGGCAAATTCCTTAAATAGAACAGATTTCCCTTCCATGACCGGGATTGCGGCCTCAGGCCCAATATCTCCAAGGCCAAGCACTGCTGAACCGTCTGTGATAATGGCAACGCTGTTTCCTTTATTGGTGAGCACGCGGTCAAGCTTTTTGTCTTTGGCAATTGCCTGAGACGCAAAAGCAACGCCGGGAGTGTATGCCAAACGCAGACCTTTTTTATCTAAAATCGGGGCTTTTACAGCAATCCCGATCTTTCCATGTTTCTTCTTATGGTATTCTAGAGCTTCCTTTTCTGAGATATCCATATGCTTTCTTACTATACAAGAGAAACTATGTAAGCTCAAACACCTTTTGGCTTGAAACGAATCCTGAAACCAGCTTCAGATTCCCAGAATGAATCCTGAAATATTCTGCAAGCGCCTTGGCAATGGCCTTGTTCGCTCTCCCCTTTTCCGGAGATTCCTTAACCCACACGGCAAAGTGCGAGGCAGAAAGCTTTCGCACAAGCTCTTCCTTTGCTCTTGGCTTTGCCTTCACGAAAATCCTTGTCATACGCCAAAGAGGGATTTTGCATTCTTCCAGAATACCAGTTCCCGTTCCTCTTTGCTCATTGGAAGAGATTTCACTGCTTCCACATACTCTTTCTGGGAATAAATAGGCCAGTCAGTGCCGAAAAGGAATTTTTCAAAACCTCCCGTTATTGACACAAGACGCCCAATATCTTCTGTAAATTCCTTCTGCTCTTTCTTGCTGATAGGATTAAACTCAGTAAAATATGCCGAGAGATCCGCATAAACATTTTTATTCCCAGCTACAACTGCGCCGCAATCTTCAATCCATGGATACCCGAAATGCGCAATCAAAATCTTCAGATCGGGAAATTCCTGGGCAAGCTCGTCAATATGGAGAGGATGGGAATACTTCAGCAATCCTTTGGATCCTGCAAGAAGAAACCCGGTATGGAATATCACAGGGAATCCGTTATCGGAGCAAAACCTGTACAGCTCATAAAGCTTTGAATCATTCGGATAAAAATGCTCGTATCCCGTATACATCTTAACCCCTACTATCTTCTTTGTTTTTAGCAGCTCAATAAGTTCTTGAATATGTTCTATGCTTATTCTTGGGTATTCAACATTGCCAATGATTTTTAATCTTGGGTATTGCTCCCCCACTTCCACTGCCTGCTTGGTTGAAAGGCCCTGCACTTCGTCTGAAACACTGCTTGCAATGACAAGCGACGTTTCAATTCCAGCATTATCCATGGATTTCAAAAGATCTTCCGGGGTCCTGGAAGTTTCAGCTCCGAATTTTCCAATATGCGTATGAACGTCAATAATCATACTGCTATTCTACCTCTTTTTTGGAAAAAGAAAACCTCCAATAACCATGTATTGGAGGTTCTGTTTCTGCCCATTCTTACGGTTTCCAGTATTTTTTAAGAAGGCCGCGCACAATAACGTCAGAACGATGCCCGTTTACCGGAAAAGCTTCCCGGAAACGCCCCTCTTCTTTAAATCCCAGACTTTGCGCGAGCCTCGCGCTCCTCTGGTTGTCAGGAAGGCAATAAACTTCAATTCTCTCAATCCCGTGCTGGAATAAAAAGTCAATGAGGGCGACTGATATATTTTTTGCAAGTTTTCTACTTCGGAATTCTTCGCCGAGCCAGTAGGTAAGCTCGGCAACCTTCATCTCAGAATCAACAAGGGGAACGCGCCACGCTCCCGCAAGTTCCTTCCCATGCCAAACTCCCATGGGAATGCGCTCGCCCCTGGAGAACCTCTGAAGATCTTCTTGAATGAATGCTACGCAATCTTCATACTGCTTCCAATCCCTGAACCATGTGAACCACGTATCCAAGACTTTTTTGTTGGCCTGCACAAGATGAAAAAAATCTTGCGCATGTTCCTCCCTCAAAATTTGCAGGGTCGTCATTCCATCAACTACGACAGGTTCATCAGAAAACTTCACCGTTCTTCTCCTTAACGCTTAAAAATAAAAGAGCCTGTATTGTATATACAGGAAAAAAGAAAAAAAGTCAAGAGTTTTTCTGCAGATTACTCAGTTTTGATGAAATTGAGAATAACCTGCCTGTCTCTGGGCCCTTCAAATTCAAAGAGTACAACCTTCTGCCAAAGCCCAAGCACCAATTTCTTTTTCTCAACCGGCACCCAAACTCCTGTTCCCAGCATAGTAGAAAGAATATGGTCTGGAACGTGCGCAGGATCATGCGGATGCCGATAGTTGAGCTCAGGAACCATGGCGTCATACGCCTCAAGCATGTCCAGATCAGTTCCGGGGTCCAGGTCAGCTGTAGCCAAAGACGCAGTCGTATGGGTTAAGAACAAATGGCACAAGCCATTGTCTGCATCCATCTTGGAAAGGGCTTTATTGATTGTTTCCGTGATATCAACAACCTCCTTATTTTTCTGAGTTTTGATAACGAGTTTCTGCATATGCGCTTTTTATTTGATTTCGTATACGAGAGTCACCTGCACTGAGATTTCCTGGGATCCAGGCTCAATAGTTGGCCCTTGAGCCTTTTCCAAAGACGCCCCTCCCATTCCGTACACGGGGAAATATGTTCCTTCGTTCACGGAGACCAAGCGCCCAATGGAAAATCCTGCGGAGCGCGCCATGGTCTTGGCATCCTCTTTTGCCTTTGCAATGGCTTCTTCTCTTGCCTGCTGTTTCAGCAATGTCTGATCATCAACGGAAAAAGAAAGCTGGGAGACCGAATTCGCTCCTTTCTCAACAATTTGAGACAATGCCTGGCTTATCTTCGTAAAATCCCGAATCTTCACTGAAACCGTCTGTGATACCGTGTACCCCACAATCTCCGAAGGAGGGCAGATGAGGCGCATGGAACAATCAAATCCCTGATATCTGGGGCTTACAGAATATGACTGAGTCTGAATATCTTTCGGATCAATTCCGCTTCCTTTCAAGAAATCAATGATTGCGTTGGACTTTGCGGTGTTTTCCTGCTGGAGCTTTGCAACATCCAAACCTCCTTCTGTAATTACGCCAAAGGAAAACTGCGCAATATCCGGAACCGCAACCGCTTTCCCCTGCGCTGAAACTGAGAATGTCCTCAGGCTTTCTCTGGACTGGGTATAGGATCTGACGCCCTGCACAATCCCGAAGCTTGCTGCCAAAAGGAAAAGAATAAGGGCAGCTGCTGAGTAATTTTTCAATGAGGTATTCATAATGCTTTACTATACACTGTTCTTTTTAAGAAGACAACTTGTCCCGCGGAGGGATCGCTTGGGAAACAGCATCTCTGGGAAACACCTGATTTCTGATTGCAAGAAGCAGAGTGGAAGATAACAGACCGAACACGCTCACCATAAGAAACACAAGGTTAAATCCAAAGGCACTTGCGATAATCCCTCCGAAAGCTGCTGCGAATCCTGCGGCAAATCCCAAGGCCGTGCTCTCAACGCTCCAGGAGAATGCTTCCCATCCTTTTGAAATGTGCCTGGTGAAAATCCCTCCCCAGGTTGGAACCACGGCCGCCATTGCAATGCCCCGGATGAATTCCAGAAGAAAAATATGCCAAAGCTCGCTTGAAACCATATACCCCAGAGGGATGAGGTTTGCAACGTACATTCCGCAAACCAAGAACCAGAAATCATCCTTCTCCCCTTTTTTGAGGTCTAAAATCCTTGCAAGAAAAGGCTGGATAACTGATTTTGTCACCCAGTAGGTAGCCGCAATGAACCCCACAATGGCAATGCTGCCTCCCGCAATCTGGCGAGTGAGGAAAATCGCAAATATAGGGCCTATAAGCCCCCATCCTGCCTGCAGAAGAAAATCTGAGGCTATAAGCGTCATGACGACTTTTGTGATCATGGAGATTTACTGTCCGAACCTTCTCTGGCGGATCGCGTACTCTTTGATCGCCTCGTCAAAGTCCTGTTCAGTGAAAGCAGGCCAGTATTTCTCAGAGAAATACAGCTCGGCATACGCTGACTGCCACAGCAGGAAATTTGAAAAGCGCTTCTCTCCTCCTGCCCGTATGACAAGATCCGGCTCTGGCAATCCTGCGGTTGAAAGATTTGCTGAGATCGTATCTTCCGTGACTTCTTCGGGAGAAATCCCTGATCTCATGATTTTCTGCATTGCCTGGAGAATATCCCACCTTCCTCCGTAGCTGATGGCAAGGTTCAGGAAAAACTTTGTGTTGTCTTTCGTGCCCTCCTCCACTTTTGCGATTTCCTTTTGCAAAGACTCGGGAAGACGCTCTTTCTGGCCAATAACCCTGAGGCGCACTCCCTGCTTGCGGAATTCTTCCTCATTCAAATATCGTTTAAAATTGCTCACTAAGGCGGTTTCCAAAAGGCGCATCAAGTACGAGACTTCACGTTCGGTTCTGCTCCAATTTTCGGTTGAAAACCCAAAAGCGGTAAGGCCTTTCACTCCTTTGGCCTGGCACCATTCCCGGAATTTTAAGATATTCTCATATCCCGCCCTGTGGCCTTCCAGAGTGTCTAAGCCCTGCTCCCTTGCCCATCTTCTGTTGCCGTCTGGAAACAATACAATGTGCTGGGGCACTGTCGGTCTCTCGTTATCCATAGGTTTCAATGCGAATAGGTTCTTTA
>JACOVZ010000013.1 GCA_016177065.1 Candidatus Wildermuthbacteria bacterium
CTTGCACTCTTAGAAGGAAGGAAACCTAAAACGGATTGGGGATGGAACGGATTGCTGTAGAACTGTACCGCGGCGGACTCCTCATTCCTGAAACGTAGGAAAGTCGGTATTGGCCAACGATTGCGGTGTGCGACATAGCCCACCGCTTTTCTTTTGGTTGAAATGTGGTAGTTTAAGAGAATGGATAAGATACGGACACGATTTGCGCCATCGCCTACAGGGCCGCTGCATATGGGAAACGCGAGGACCGCGCTTTTCAATTATCTCTTTGCCAAAAAAGCAGGGGGTGTGCTTGTGCTTCGAGTTGAGGATACAGACAAAGAACGTTCGGAAAAGAAATGGGAAGAAGACCTTTTGGAAAACCTCAAATGGCTCGGTTTGAATTGGGATGAAGGAGTAGAAAAAGGAGGGCCTTATGAATCGTATCGCCAAAGCGAACGAACAGAATTATATGAAAAGTATCTCAAAAAGCTTTTAGAATAAGGAAAAGCATATTACTGCTTTTGCAGGGAAGAAGAACTGGAGGCGCAAAGGCAAGAGCAGATGAGTAGGGGAGAGGCACCCCGCTACCGCGGGACATGTAGACAATTGACAACTGACCAACAACAAAAACAACTCAGAGCAGGAATGCCTTCTGTGATCCGTTTCATTATGGAAGCAAAGAATGTAATATTTGAAGACCTTGTCCGGGGCAAAGTTCAGTTCGACACCGGGCTGATAGGGGATACCGTTGTTGCAAAAGACCTCAAAAACCCCTTGTATAATTTCTCTGTTGTTATTGATGACTTTGAAATGAAGATAACTCACGTCATCCGCGGAGAAGACCATATCTCAAACACTCCAAAGCAAATCCTGCTTCAGGAAGCCCTAGACTTCCCCAGGCCCCACTATGCACACCTTCCTTTGATTCTTGCGGAAGACCGAACAAAGCTTAGTAAAAGACACGGAGACAACTCTGTTACTCGATTCCGCAAAGAAGGATACTTGCCAGAAGCTGTGGTGAACTTCTTGGCTCTCTTGGGATGGAATCCAGGAGACGAACGGGAAATATTCTCTTTGGAGTCTCTTACGAAAGAGTTTTCTGTGGAAAAAATACAAAAAGCAGGAGCAGTGTTTAATCTGAAACGACTAGACTGGATAAACGGCTCATATATCAGGAAGAAAACACAAAAAGAACTCGCAGAGCTCTCAAAACCATATCTTCCAATAGGCGTGAAAACAGAAGACATAGAAAAAGTGGTGGTATTGTACCAGGCGCGATTGAAAAAACTTTCTGAAATAGCAGAACTCGCTGATTTCTTTTTTGCAAAAGCGTTGCAATACGACAAAAAACTGCTTATCTGGAAGAATGCTGGAGAAAGTAAGACACGGGAAGCGCTGGAACAGCTTGAGAAAATACTCTCTGATATAAAAGAAAAAGATTGGACCAAAGAAAAATTGCAGGAAATCCTAATGCCCGAAGCCGAGAAAACAGGGGACAGGGGACTGCTGCTTTGGCCTCTGCGCGTGGCCCTAACCGGAAAAGAAGCTTCTGCCGGGCCTTTTGAAGTTGCAGAAGCCCTGGGGAAAGAAAAAACTTTACAAAGAGTTAGGGAAGCGCGTATACTAATACAATGAGCCTGAAACAATACATCATATTACTCATCATTCTGTTTTTCCTCCCAATAGTGCTGGGCAAAGTACCGTTGAGCCCGTTGCTTGATGGGTTCAAGAACTTTTCGCTGCAAGACATCTGGAATGGCTTTCTTATAGTACTCAAAGCAGACTGGGCCTTTTACCTTGGCTGGCTTACTCCTTGGATAGACAAACTCAAGGATCTCATTAGGAGTAACTTACCACCTGAAACCCAGCAACTCGTGCCCTAGAACCCCTCTAGGGCCTCAAAACGCCTCTTTCTAGCTCATAATAAGGCCCTTGACAGCCCTCAAGGGGATAGTGCATTATGGATATATATCGTTGCGTATAATTACAGTTAAACGCACCGTAAGCACCGGTTTCGAACTTCAACCACTTCCCCATGGCAAAATCAGAAAAACCCATACAAGAGCATATTAATGATTTTTTGGATTGGCTGGATATAGAAAAAGGACTGTCTGTAAAAACCCAGCAGAACTATCACAATTTCTTGAAACGCTTTTTCTCTTGGCTCTCTTCTCAAAAGCTCCAGGGCCTTTTGCCCCATGAACTGTCCTTGGACCATATCCGCCAATACCGCCTGCACCTGTCTCGAGGCCTTTCGTTGAAAAAATCCAGCCAAAACTACTACTTGATAGCCATACGCTCCTTGCTCCAATACTTTTCCGAAAGAAACATCAATTCCCTGCCCCCAGACAAAGTAAAACTGGCAAGAGAAAAAGAAGACAGCCAGGTGCGCTTTCTTACCTTAGAACAACTAAAAAAACTCTGGGAAGCTCCCGATACCTCAACGCTGCATGGCCTGCGCGACCGCGCCATGCTGGAAACGTTTTTTTCCACGGGCTTACGCATTGCGGAACTCATTTCCTTAAACCGCGAACAAATAGCTTTCCCAGCAAATTTAGACGAGGAGCTCGAAATAAGTATTCAAGGAAAAGGCGGCAGGATTCGCACCATTTATTTTTCAAAAAGAACATTGGAGTGGCTCCAAAGATACCTTAAGGAAAGAACTGATAACCACGAAGCTTTGTTTATCACCTATCGTTCTGAAGAGAAGAAAAAAGATCCGCGTAGGATCAGCCCCCGCCTAATCCAAGAACTTATGAAGCGTTACGCGATAAAAGCCGGCCTCTCACCTGACCTTTTAACTCCCCATGTCATGCGCCATTCCTTCGCAACCTTTCTGCTTTCAAAAGGCGTTGACATTAGAACCTTGCAGGAATTCCTGGGCCACAAGAATATTGCCGCAACCCAAATCTACGCCCATCTTACCTCAAAACAACTTCGAGAAATCCATAAAAAACACCTCGGCTCTTCCGAACTAAGCTAGCCATAAGTTCCACCTAGTGTGTGGATTATA
>JACOVZ010000014.1 GCA_016177065.1 Candidatus Wildermuthbacteria bacterium
GTATGCGGGCATCGTATAACGGCATTACCCGACTTTTCCAAAGTCGTGACAGGGGTTCGACTCCCCTTGCCCGCTCAAACAGAAAACCGCCCTTCCGTTTTCAAGCGTCAGGACGGCTTTCGTTATCTCGCGTACTCCACAAACCTGTTCTCCCGAATAAGGGTAACCTTGATTTCTCCTGGGTATCTTAATTCTTCTTCAATGCGGGCCGCAATGTCTTGCGCAAGCTTTGCAGACGTTAAGTCGTCAATGACATCTGGCCTCACGAAAACGCGGATTTCTCTTCCGGCCTGCACCGCATAGGCTTTCTCAATTCCCTCAAAGGAAGCTGCCAATTTCTCAAGTTCTCCAATGCGCTTTAAGTAATTTTCCAGGGTGTCTTTTCTTGCCCCGGGACGGGATGCTGAAATGGCATCGGCTGTTTGCACAATGACTGCCTCAATGGATTCATAAGGGTAGTCCTCATGGTGGGACTTCATCGCGGTGATGACTTCTTTTTCCATGCCGAACTTTTCCAGTATTCTCATTCCTATCTCAACGTGGGATCCTTCTACCTGATGGTCCAGCGCCTTTCCAATGTCATGGAACAAGCCTGCTTTCTTTGCAATCGCGGTGTTTGCTCCAATCTCAGCTGCTATTGCAGAAGAAAGGTAGGCAACCTCTATGGAATGCAAAAGAACATTCTGGCCGTAGCTTGTGCGGAATCTCAAGCGCCCCAAGAGCTGTATGAGCTTGGGGTCTAACCCCACAATGCCAAGTTCAAACACCGCAGCCTCTCCGGCTTCTTTCATCTGCCCTTCAATTTCAGACTGCACCTTTGCCACTTCTTCTTCAATGCGGGCCGGCTGGATTCTTCCGTCTTTGATAAGACGTTCCAGGGCGATTTTCGCAACATGCCTTCTCACGGGATCAAACCCTGAAATGACAACAGCTTCAGGAGTTTCGTCCACGATAATCTCAACTCCGGCCAGCCGCTCCAATGTTCTGATATTCCTCCCTTCTTTTCCGATAATCTTTCCTTTAAGCTCTTCTGAAGGGAGAGGCACGGTGGTTGTGGTGATTTCCTGGGCCTGCGAAACCGCGGTTTTCTGCACCGCATAGGCAACGATTTCTTTTGCTCTTAAAGCAAATCTGTCCTGGCCTTCTGCTTCCAGCTTTTTCATGCGGGAGGTGATTTCTTTTTCATTCTGCTCCTCCACTCTCTTATACAATTCATCCAGCGCTTCTTTTTGAGAAAGCTGAGCAACTTTCTCAAGCTTTTTTGCGATATCCGCTTTTTGGGTTTCCAGATCTTTCTCTCTGGCTTCAAGCCCTACGAGATTCTTGCGGAATACATTGTCTTTCTCTTCAAACTCAGAAAGTTTTACGTCAAAAGCCTGCTGCCGTTTCAGCAGAATCTGCTCTGTTTCAAGCAATGATTTTCTTCTTGCGTCTTCCTCTGTTTTCGCGGATTCCGCAATTTTTCTTGCCTCTGCCTTTGCAAGGTCAAGAAGTTTCGCGCTTTCCTGTTCAACTTCTGAAACGCGCTTGCGAAGACGCTCTTCAATTGAGCCCGACTGCCTCTTCGCTATGGACTGACGGGCGATATACCCGAAGACTACTCCTGCTGCCACCGAAAAAATCCCTACCAAAAGTAGAGTGAGCTGGTTCATAATGAACTGTGAACAATTGGAATGTGGCCATAGAAAACATCCAAAGGTCAAAATTAAAAGTATCCTCTGCTATAGAGGATACCAGAGCCGGGAAAAAAGTCAAAGCGAAGCAAGAATCATGATGAACGCCGTTGCCAGAATGGCGAGGAGAGCGATTGCCGCAACCTGAAAGATTTCTGTGCGTTCCATTGTTATTTCTTCTTCTCCCCGATAACATCATCAATCAGCCCGTATTCTTTTGCCTCAGGGGCTGTTAAATAGAAGTCGCGGTCTGTGTCTTTTTCAACCTTGCTCATGGGCTGGCCCGTGTGCTCTGCCACAATAGTGTTGATTTGCTCTTTGATTTTCACTATCTGCTTTGCGGTGATTTCAATTTCCGATGCCTGGCCCTGGGCTCCGCCCATTGGCTGATGCAGCATAATCTGGGAATTCGGAAGGGCGAACCTTTTCCCCTTGGCTCCAGCCGCCAGCAGAACTGCCCCCATGGAGGCAGCCATGCCAATGCACACCGTTGAAACCTGGCATTTCACATACTGCATGGTGTCATAAACGGCAAGACCGGCAGTCACTGATCCTCCAGGGCTGTTGATGTAAAATTGGATAGGCTTTGCAGAATCCCGAGACGCCAAAAACAGCATCTGCGCAATAATGGAATTTGCAACCATATCTGTGATGGGAGATCCCAAAAACACGATCCTGTCTCGCAGAAGCCTTGAGTAAATGTCATAGGCCCGCTCCCCGTACTGGCTTTTTTCAATGACGGTTGGAATGAGGTTCATGAGTGTATTTTAACATCTTCAGTTTCTTCTTGTCCATGTTCCTCTCCAGATGCTTTTGTCTCTGGAGTCCTTACATCAATCTTCCACCCTGTAAGCTTTGCGGCAAGCCTCACGTTCTGGCCGTCTCTTCCAATGGCAAGGGAGAGCTGGTCTTCTGGCACAATGGCTTGGGCCTTGTTCCTCGGCTCAACCACAACCTCAAGAACCTTTGCCGGAGAAAGGGAATTTGCGATAAAATCCTGGGGATTTTCAGACCATTCAATAATATCTATCTTTTCCCCCCCCAATTCATTGATAACCGCGGATACCCTTGTTCCTCTCTGGCCAACCATAGAGCCTACGGCATCTACGCCCTCAGCTTTTGAGGCAACCGCAACCTTAGATCTGGATCCGGGCTCCCTGGCAAGAGCTTTGATTTCCACTCCTCCTCCCAGAATTTCAGGAACCTCAAGCTCAAACAGTTTTGAGATAAGCTTTGGATATGCTCTTGAGAGAAGGATCTGGGGGCCCCGCGGAGTGTCTGCGACCTGCACGCAATAGAATTTCAAGCGAAGGCCCGGGCGGTAAAACTCTCCCGGAACCTGCTCCTCCCGGGGCAAAACTCCCAGAGTTTTCCCAAGGTCTATGAGCACCATGTTCCCCTCAATTCTTTGAACTACTCCGGAGATAAGCTCCCCTTCTTTTGATTTGAATTCGCTCAGAATGGTTTCCCGTTCAGCTTCCCTGATCTTTTGCAAAATAACCTGCTTTGCGGTCTGAGCCGCGATTCTTCCATATTCAATCTTCGCGTCCAGCTTCAACTCAAGCTCGTCTCCGGGCTTTGCATCCTTCTTGATTTTCTTCGCTTCCTTGAGCATCAGATGCCTTTCTGGGTTGAATCTGACTTTTTTGTCTTCAGAAGGAATTTCGTCTTCCTCGGTTCTCACGTCCTGCTTTGCTTTTAACTCTTCCAGCTCTTCTTCCGAATAGATCATCTCGTCTGTCACCACTGCTTTTATCTGCCAAAACTCAAGCCTGCCTGATTTTGGATCAAGCTTTGCCTTCACCACCTGGCCTTTCTTGCCGTACTCTTTTTTGTAGGCCGCGGCCAAAGACTGCTCAACCATTTCAAAGACGCGCTCCTTTGAAAGGCCCTTTTCCTGGGAAATGTGGTCTACCAACAATGAAAGGTTTTTCAGATCTATCATGTGTTTAGAAAACAATGCCCGCTAAAACGGACATCGCATTCACAAGAAGAATATATCACAGAGAAAAGAAAGAGTCAACTATTTCTATAGAAACGAAGAAAGGCGCCGGGATTCGTTGCCTTTACTTTTGACTTCCCATGAGCAAGTTTTTCAAAGTTTTTATCAAGCGTAATAAGAAAATCTGCCTTGCTTTTGAACGCACCCGCAAAAATTGGGGCGTCTTCCGATGGCACCAATTTATACGCCTTCTGTATATCTTTTGCGGAAAGCTTTTTAGAAACTGCAGGCCTGTTTGAAAGAAAATCAAGGAAAGGAGTTGCGAGATATGGAAATTTTACGCGCATAACTCTTTCTGTCTCTATAAGAACTTCCGGAGAGATAATAAGGGAAATCTTTTTTAACTTAAACAAAGAAAGAATGACGCCCGAGGCGCCCTGCGGAGAGTTTAAGCCAGAGAGAAGGGCTGAGGTATCAAAGAATACTTGAAACAATCTTCGCGTATTTTCCATTCCAAAGCTGTTGGCGTGTTTTACGCACCTCTCTCAGGATATCGTTTTCTAGATATATCCCTCGCTTCCTCTGTTTTAAAGATTTCCCAAAAATCAAATCTACCTTCAGTTCCTGAAGGTTTCTTTCTAACGCATCTATTTTAGAAAGGATGGATGTTGAGAAATTCATGTCTTTATTCTACTCACTTATCAAAAAGAAGTCAAGGGTTTATTTCTCGCTTTCTGCAATGCTTTTGCATACCAGAGAACCTCATCAAAGAGTACAAGCAGCTTCTTTGCGTACGAGTCGTCTTTCATTGTTCCGTTTTCATCAAAGAGATCCTGAATACTTGAAAAGTATACGGCATTCCTCACGGGAACCATTTGAAGCTCAACCAGGGAAGTCCTGAGGGCCTCAACCATTCTGGCGCCTCCCAGGGGACCCATGGAAACTCCGCATACTCCAACCGGTTTCCTGTTATATTCTTTATACAGCTGGTCTAACATGAGCTTTAATTCTCCAGGATACCCGTGATTGTATTCAGGAACAACAATGATGAGCCCGTCCGCCCTTGTCATAATCTTGCTCCACCTGCTTGACTCGTTTTCCGGCATCCTTTCGGTTTTCGCCAAGGACACGAAATCCCTTACATCCAAAAGCTCGGTTTCAAACTTGCCGTAAGAAACCGCCTGTTGCAACACAAACTTTGCGGCCTTTTCAGACTGCCTTCCCTCGCGCGCAGTGCCCAGCAAAATTGGAATGAATATTGTTTCCATTGGTGGACCTGAGGGAAATCGAATCCCTGTCTCCGCAATGCGAATGCGGTGTATTGCCACTATACTACAGGCCCGCGGTATGTTCTGTATACTTCCTATGAAACCTTTCTGCAAACCGCCAGAAGCGTAAGGGCGTCTGGAGGCACCTTAGACAAAGAATCAAATCTCACGGGGCGCGCCATTGCCCGCAGTATCCAGGAAAAGGGATAAAACACAATGTCCCATTTGTAATAGCACTGGGGGAATCTGCTTACAAACGCGTATCCTATCATATGGAAAAAGCTGAACAGGGGAATGAATTTTTTCCGGGCCCGGCGGAACACGTAGCAATGCTCCAGAATAAACCCTTGGTCTTGGAGCAGTCCGTCCAGCTGCTCTGTTTCAAATCTCTGCACGTGCCCTGCGAACGCATCCCATCTGGAAAAATATTTCTGATGTATGGGCGTAGAAAAGATCAGACGGCCCTCTTTTTTGAGCACTCTGGAAATCTCCCTGAATGCGTTTTCCGGATGCTCCAGATGTTCAAGGACTTCAAAAGCTCCTGCCAGATCAAAAAACCCGTCAGGGTAGGGGAAGGGCTCTTCTGCGCTAATTGCTTCTCCCTTGCCTCCCATGTTTTTCAGGGCTTCAATGGAGCTCGGGCTCGTGTCAAGAAAATGCGTGCCTTGAATGGGAAATTTCGGCAAAGATCCTGCTCCCACTTCAGCGATGGTCCGCGCTTCTTTCACATAAGAAGAGAGAATGGGCCAGGTTGGCCACATTTTTGGGTCGCGCACCTTCATCTTCTTCCAGATTGTCTCATAATGCATTACTGCCATCTTATTGTCGGGGAGCCGAGAATCGGACTCGGTCTTCACGCACCCGAAGCGCGCGTACTGCCGGTA
>JACOVZ010000010.1 GCA_016177065.1 Candidatus Wildermuthbacteria bacterium
ATATAAGGCTTGGAAGGGTCAAGTCGATAGAAGGTCTCCAAAAGAGAGAATGGAAGAAATTCGACTACAATTCGTTCATTGAGTCTATTTCAAATTTTTCTGCTGTGAAAACAAGATTAACACAACAAATATTATGATCTATCTCAACCAACTCAAAGCATTCAAAAAAGAAGCAAACGGCGCTGGCTACGAAAGCGAAAATCCAAAAAATGAGATAAAGGAAAAAGACGGTTCTACAACTCTTTGGTACGAATCTGACAACTGGAAGTTCCATGATAATTACTTTGGAGGCGAGCCTTACGGAGGTAGAACGATTATCTCCTATAAGAACAAGCCGGTATGGATAATGGTATTTTACGGTCGTCTTGATGATAATGTATCTGATATAGAGGAGGTCTATTTGTTTTTAAGAAAAGCTTTGCGGACATCAAAAGAGGAAGAGAGTTTTCGAGGACCAGAAGAGTTTATCGAGGGAAAGTTTAAATATGCGAACAACTGGCAAGGCGCGCTTGAAAATTATTCAGGCAAAGAAGAGATATATTTGGATGGTGGTTTGATTTATACTGCCATGTACATGGGCGGTCTGGTAGATCAGCGAGAAGGGGATTGATCTTGCGTTGGAATTGAAAAACTTGACTTAGTTGAGTTGTAAGTAGTTTTTGACCTCCTCTTGACAAGTTTGAGGAATGGGTGTATACTACATTTACCAAACTAAAAGGAGGGTTGCCGTGATGGGCATATACCTTCACAAGGTGTCGCACTGCGGTAGCCCGTAGAATAGACACCTTTAGGGACCAGCCTCTGTCTATGACAAGCTGGTCCCTTTTAATTTACTTCAGATTCTTACCGCTATGGAACCTCGGCACCAGAGCAAAGCTCGGTGCGGGGCAAGTTGTCTTGGTTTTACTTTAGTCGGTTGCCGCTGTGATATTGCCTATGTATGTCTTTTAATCTTTTGTTGGTGACGTGGGTATAAATTTGGGTGGTAACAATATTTTTGTGGCCTAGAAATTCTTGAATGGTGCGAAGATCTACGCCTTGCTCAAGCAAATCGGTTGCATAAGAATGGCGAAGCGTGTGGGGAGTTGTGAAGAGGGGAATGCCAGCTTTGATTGAATACTTTTTCATCATTCTCTCAATGGAACGCGCCGTTAACCGATTTTCCGCCTCTTGGGCGGACCGCCGTTGAGGCGGTCTTCTTGCAGAACCCTTGTAATTGATGAACAGGGCTTTTTGTTTGTCTTTGCGTGTTTGCAGGTACTTTTTGAGCCATTCTAGGGCTCGTTCTGAGAAGTACACGGTTCTGGGCCTTGAGCCCTTGCCAATAACTCCCAGTTCAAAGTCCTGCCTGCCCTGAGTTTTGTTGAAGGGTTTGTTCCATACTGAATCAAATTGTTCCTTGTTAAGAGCTACGAGTTCTGCTATACGCAATCCAGTGGAAAACAACGATTCAAGGATTGCTTTGTCGCGCAATCCCGCAGGGTTTGCAAGGTCAGGGGCGTTCAAAAGCTTTTGGATCTGGTCTAAATTGAGGAACTTAATGGTTTTCTCCTTGTTTGCGTCTTTTGGCAGGGTTACCTTGTCTGGGGGCAGAGAAGCTATATCTTTGACTAGAAAGTAGCTCAGAAGGGCTCTGAGGGCGATTAAATAGTAGTTTTGGGTGAGCCTGGACAAGCCCTTGCCCTGCCTGCCGGCAGGCAGGCCAGTCTTATCCTGCTGGTATCTGGAGAGATACAGGCGGTAGTCCCAAACGTCTTTGTCAGTTAGGTCATGGGGGAGGAGATTCAAGCGATTTTTGGAAGCAAGCCACATCTTGAACTTCTCAAGATAATGGGAATAGTTTTCCTGGGTTTTACTGGATAATCCGCGCTCTACTTCGCAGTAATCCAAGAAATCTTTTATGTATTCAATAATCGGTTTTTGAGATTTTTTCATACGTATACATTGTACCATAAATATATTGTGCGACATAGTAGGCTTGACATATTATGTTTTAGTATGTATATTCTGGCTACCAGAAAAAAGAAAGGAGGTAGTTCATTCCATGGCTCAAGATTACGGGCTTCTCATAAAAAGATTAAAAACTGCCGTTGATGAGGAAAACGCATGGTCAAAGGAAACCGTGTGGGTAACCCCAAAGCTGGGTCTAGTTATCCGAAGGAATGAATGGACTCCTTCTTGGATTGAGAACGTCATAAAGGTTCGGGGAAAGTGGTATCCAATACTTGCTGATGTTTTTTCCCCTCCTCGTCTGGTTTTTCGGACGCAGTCCATTCTGATCAACGGAGAATCGCGATGGCTGGAGTTGAAGGGATACGGATTGCGCGGGCAAACTATGTTCTTTCAGCAACATGCAAGCGGAGATGTCTTTTATGGAATGTACTTGGAGCATGCTCTGAACGAGTATGAACGTCTTCTTGCCGCTGCAAGAGCCGGCTTCCAAGTTCCTCTTCCCATTGCCGTGGTGGAAATTCCCCGGGAAGAATATTTGCGGCGCGGTTTGAAGGGTTTTGAAGAAGTGGTGAAAGCGCGCCTGTACTTATGCCAAGGGAATATCACAGATTGGCTGGTGGATATTGCTGGAAAGCATGCAAGAGGATTGAATCAAAGCTCAAATATCCATAAAGTGCTTGCTCATCAGCTTGTGAACTGGATCAGGCGGCATCCCGAGGGCGTGGAGCGGGGGATTGAGATTGCGATAGATAAGTTATCCAATCCCAGAAAATCCAGAGATTCCTTCTTTAACAACGTGGCTCGTTCAGCAGATGCTTTGCTAGGCAAGAAGCCCGTAGGGTATGTTATCCGGGCTTCCAAATGCCCAATGAGAGTGGGAGATCCGACCGACCCTACCATTGATACTCCAGAGAACAGGGAAGTGGCAGTTGCCGCAGGAAGAACATTCCGACAGCTTCTGCAAATGGGTTTTTTGCATCATTGCCCTGGCACGGGGAATTGGACAAAGGCGGGGGAGCTTACTGATTTTCAGGATACCTTTGATCTTACTGCAGAAAAGGACGCATTGACTTTCCATATGCAGAAGGTCAAGAAAGAAGACATGGCGCAGTTTGTGCGTTATCTTCTGGGACCCGAGCACACGGGAATTCTGTGCAAGTTTTTTCTTGAGGGAGTGTGCGGGAAGCCCGCGTCTCTCAAAAAGGCAACAGACGAAGTTCTTTGTTTGATTCAAAGGCGGACCAGCTAGGCCCGCCTTTTCCATTGCATTGCGCTGGTTTTAATGGAGATGGTATAATGGGTATGGCAAATGAATTAAAAGGAGGTCTGCATATGCCTGTTCTTAAATGGCGCGGGATTTCTTTTAGGCCACCACGTTCTTTCAATGGCGATAGGGTAGACCTGCTTGTAGGAGTTTATAGCCGGAATCCTGATACTGCGAAAGCGTTCGTTGGGTGCCCCAAGGGCAATCATGCGGTTCTATCAAGGGCCTGCGATACGAAAAGAGCGGCGAATACAGAGATGAGAAGGAAGATGAAGAAGCTGAGGAAGTCATGGCATCCGGGGCCGCTTGATTGCATATGGCAATTACCGGATTACAGCGCCTGAGAAAGAAATCTAGAAGAAAATAATCCGGAGCAGAGAATTTATTCTTCTTCTCCGGATTTTTGTTTTCTTGCTAGGGGAGCGGCCTTTATAAGCTCTTTGTGCGAAATCCTATCTTAATCGTCGCTTAACCTACATTGTGCGACTATAAATATAC
>JACOVZ010000016.1 GCA_016177065.1 Candidatus Wildermuthbacteria bacterium
AAAAAAGATATCCATCCGGCATATTATCCAGAAGCCAAGGTAACCTGCGCCTGCGGAAATAAGTTCACCGTAGGGTCCACCAAGGAATCCATTGAAATTGAGGTGTGCTCTTCGTGCCATCCCTTCTATTCAGGCAAGGAAAAAATCATGGATAAAATGGGCCAAGTTCAGAAATTCAAAGAGAGGCTCGCCAAAAAAACATCCCCAAAAAAGAAGGCGGCAAAAAAGTCTGAATGATTGACCTGGCGAAAATCAAGCAGGAATACGACGCATTAACCAAAGAACTGACGAATCCAGATCTAATTTCAAATTGGGAAAAATTCCAAGACATATCCAAAAGAAGAAGTTCTCTGGAGAAAATCATAAAAAAAGCGGAGGAACTGGAAGAATTGAAAAAAAAGATTGAGGAAAACAAACAGATTCTCTCTTCGCAAGAGGACCCTGAACTTTCTTCTCTTGCAGAAGAAGAACTCTTAGCCATAGAAGAGCAGGCGAAAAAGACAGAAAAAGACATTGAGGCATTGGTCAAAAAAAGAGAGGCCGATACTCCAGATGCCCTGATTATAGAGATACGCCCGGGAACCGGAGGCGAAGAAGCTTCTCTCTTTGCGCGGAACCTTTTGGACATGTATATCAAATACGCGCAAGCAAAAGCATGGAAAGAAGAAGTGCTGAATCTCAACGAAACAGACCTTGGAGGAATCAAAGAAGCGTCTCTGGAAGTGAGCGGAGAAGATGCGTTTGAAAAACTCCAGTACGAGGCCGGAGTGCATCGCGTCCAGAGAATCCCTGAAACAGAAAAGGCGGGAAGAATCCATACCTCAACTGCGTCTGTTGCAGTATTGCCAAAACCCAAAAGAACCGAACTCCATATAAGTCCAAATGATCTGAAGCTTGAGTTCTTCAATTCTTCAGGGCCCGGAGGCCAGAACGTGAACAAAAGAAAAACCGCGGTGCGCTTGATCTTCATTCCCACCAATCTTGTCATTGAAGTGCAAAACTCAAGAACTCAGCAGAAAAACAAGGAGTACGCAATGGCTCTGCTGGAAGCAAAGCTCGCGGAACAAAAGAGAGAAAAAGAGGAAAAAGAAATGTCAGGACAAAGAAAATCCCAGATTGGCTGGGCAAAAAGAGCTGAGAAAATCAGAACATATAACTTTCCCCAGGACCGGATCACCGACCACCGCATTGAGAAATCATGGCACGGAATTGAGAAGATCATGGAAGGAAATCTTGACCCTGTATCCGATGCTCTGCTGGAGTACCAAAGATCAAAGTTAAAGTAAACAGCAGAATTTACCTTCCAGAGACAGAAGCGGTTCCGTTTGCCAACGCCTTGATGTCTTCTGCGTACTGAGCCGCAATTCTCATAACCGAATCTCCGTAGAATCGGTATCTTGTGTTTGTGGTCCCTGAAAAGTAAATCATGGCCGCCCTCCATTCCGAGTTGTAATCCTGTTTTGCGGCACCGTATTTTGAAAGATACAGCCCTGCGGCCAGGAACGCATCCCGTATATTCCAGGGATCCGCGGGCCTTGAAAGCATGGAATCCAGCTGGGATTTATACATCATCCAGGTTGAAGGAATGAACTGGGCCGGGCCCATTGCGCCCCCGTATCCTCCAACGCTTGGAATGGGGCAGGAAACCGGAGTATTCATAGGATCTCTTCCAAGATCTCTGGTAATCTGCAGGAAAGGCTGTACGTCTCTTGAAGGTTTCATCACGTTCGCAACAGCAGCTTGGCTTGAAATTCTTGTTCCGCTTCCTGTGCTCGTATTCTTTAAGTAGCACTGGCCCACATTCTTGCCAAGGCTTGATTCCTGCGTAAGCACGGCCAAGAGCAAAGCAGGGCGCACTCCAGTTTGCGAGGCGACAGAATTGGCAATATTCAGAGCTTCTCCGAAGGTCGGGGCTTCCGGAACTCCGATCAGTTCAAAGATTCTGCTGCGAATCTCCTGTGCCTGCTTTTTCCTATCGGCAAGAAGCTGCTGGTATTCGGATTCCTTGCCTTTTGTCTGGTCAAGAATTTTCTCTGTCTGGGATTTGGTGCTCTGGCTTTCCTGCTTCTGGAGAATTTGGATTCTCTTGAAATTTTCCTCCTGGCTCTTTTCAGATTCCAGTTTACCCTTCTGCGACTCAAGATAACCCTGCAAATCCTTCAGATTCTCCAGAAGATCCTTGTTTTTTGCGTTCAACGCCTGAAGAGCCGCAATATTGGAGAAGAAATCAGTAAGGGTGTCGCCTGTAAGCAGAATTTCAGCGAAGCTTCTTTTGTCCTGGCTGGAAATCTGCCGGAGAATTGCTGAGAGTTCTTCTCGTTTGCCTTCAATCTGCGTGCTCGTATTATCAATGGAGCTTGAAGTATCTTCAATCTGGCCTTTCAAGGCTTCCACGAGCTGGCTGCTTTTCGCAATCGTCTGGTCAAGTTTCCTAATCTTGCTCTGAAGAGAGGAAATCTGGCCCTGCAAAGTCTTCTTTTCTGACTGGGTCTTGGTAATGTCCCCTTCAATTGAGTTGATCTCTTCTTCAAGCTTCTGAAGCTCCTGTTCCAGCTGTTCTCTCTCTTGAACAGGAGTAAGCTCTGCCAATGCAAAAGGAGACGCCAGGATAAAAGCGGCGATAAGAAGAATCGGAAAAAATACTTTAAGAAAACTTTTCATCAAGCTTTAGGGGCTCCTGGCTTTTGCTCTGCAGGCTGTTCCTCTCCTTCTGCAATTTCCTCTTCCTTCTTTGGCTTCTCAACTTTGCCGACTTCCTCCACGTTCTCTTCCACAGGCTTTGCAAGCTCTTCTTCCACCTTCTGAGACTCCAGAACCTGGGCAATGGCGTCTTCCGGATTATTCAGAATTTCAATCTTCTGATCGGTACCAATATCTTTCACGCAAATTCTGTCTTCAAAGGTCAAAAGTTTTGACACGTCCACTCGTATTTCATGGGGAAGATCCTGAGGAAGGGCGCGCACCTCCAGTTTCTGCATATTCTTAATGAGAGTTCCGCCCAAATCCTTCACCGCGGGAGCTGAACCTTCAAATATCAAAGGAACTTCCAGCTCTATCTTCTGGTCTAGGGCTGGCTGGTAAAAATCAATATGCGTCACCTTGCTGGTTAAAGGGTCCTTCTGGATGTCGTAGATAAACACGGGAGCGGTCTTTTGGTCTACGGTTAAAGAAACAAGAGCGCTCTCCCCTGCTTCCTGGAAGACCTTTTCAAAATCTTTCTGTGCCACGGAAAGAATCTCTTCCTTCGCGTTGGGGCCGTACAAGACGGCTGGAATCAAGCCCTTTGCCCTGAGAGCTTGGAGCTTTTTCTTTCTTTCCGTTCTTTTTTGAGCTGAAAGTGAAAGCATATGTGTAATTAAATAAGAAATGCGGCTAACAGTATTGCAATGATATTCACCACTTTAATAAGAGGATTAATCGCAGGGCCTGCGGTGTCCTTGTAAGGATCTCCTACCGTGTCTCCGGTCACTGCGGCCTTGTGAGCCTCAGATCCCTTGCCTCCGAAGTTCCCTTGTTCAATAAACTTCTTGGCATTGTCCCACGCTCCGCCTCCTGAAGTCATTGAAATTGCGACAAAGAGTCCGGTGACAATGGTGCCGATAACAAATCCTCCCAAGGCCTGAGGCCCCAGAATGAAGCCCACCGCAATAGGAGAAATAACAACAAGCAATGTTGGGAAGATCATCTCTTTCAGCGCGGCTTTCGTCACAATATCAACGGCTGAGGCGTAGTTTGGTTTCGCGGTTCTTGCCATGATTCCCGGGATTTCCCTAAACTGCCTTCTCACTTCTTCCACGACAGATCCTGCCGCCTTGCCCACAGCCCTCATTGCCAGAGACGCAAAAATGTAAGGGAGGGCTCCTCCCAAGAAAAGCCCTGCCAGCACATAGGGATTCCCCAGCTGAAAAGGAAATTGCGCTCCGGCTGCAAAGAGCTCTTGGGTATAGGAGAAAAACAACACAAGAGCCGCAAGACCGGCAGAAGCTATAGCATAGGCTTTTGTCACTGCCTTTGTGGTATTCCCCACTGCGTCTAGAGAATCAGTGGATTCGCGGGCAGACTCTGAAAGATTCGCCATTTCCGCGATTCCTCCTGCATTGTCGGTAATGGGACCAAAGGCATCAATCGCAACAACAATGCCAGCTAAAGAAAGCATGGCAACCGCCGCAAGAGCAACTCCGAACAAACCGGCTAAGCCGTAGGCGATCAGGGCTCCCGCAACAATTACGAGAATGGGAGCTGCGGTTGATTCCATGCCCATTGCAAGCCCCATGATCACATTGGTGCCAGACCCTGTTTTTGAAGCTTCTGCAATGGTTTTAACCGGCCTGAAGTTCTTTGAGGTGTAGTATTCGGTGATTCCTACCATGAGAAGAGTCACCGCGATCCCCACGGCCATTGAACCAAACCAAGGCAAAAGCGAGCTTTCAAACCCCTGCTGTTTTAAAAGATAGAAAAATCCTATAAGAGAAAGGGCGGAACTGAGAAGAAGCCCCTGGTACAATGCCTTCATGATCCCTTTCCCAAAAAGCTTGACTGCAAAGCTTCCAACAATTGAGGCAATCACTGCGACTCCTCCTATAAGCAAGGGCAGTGCGACAGCATTGCCAAGACCGGGAAAAAGCAGAGAACCCAGCAGCATTGCCGCAACCATGGTTACCGCATATGTTTCAAAAAGATCTGCTGCCATGCCAGCATCGTCTCCTACATTATCTCCCACGTTATCTGCAATAACCGCGGGATTCCTGAGGTCGTCTTCCGGAATGCCAGCTTCCACTTTCCCCACAATGTCTGCTCCAACGTCTGCGGCTTTTGTGTAAATGCCTCCTCCCAATCTGGCAAACACGGAGATCAAGGAACCTCCGAACCCAAGCCCAATTAAAGCTTGAAGGTCGCGCGTTATCATGTAGTAGCCCGAAACCGCAAAGAGCGCCAAACCCACCACAAAAAATCCTGTTACCGCTCCTCCGCGAAACGCAAGCGAGAACGCTTTTGAAAGAGTGTCTTTTGCCGCTTCAGCCACCCGAACATTTGCTCTCACGGAAATCATCATGCCCAAAAATCCGGCAAGAGCTGAAGCTGCAGCCCCGATTAAAAACCCGAACGCCACGCCCTTATTTTCAGGGAATACAAACCAAAGAACGGCGAATATGGCAATGGCAACAATCGCAATGGTCCGATACTGCCTCTTTAAATACGCTGAAGCGCCTTCTTGTATTGCCTTTGCGATTTCCTGCATTTGAGGATTTCCAGCTGAAGATTTCAGCACCTGAAACGCCAAAAACACGGCATACGCAATAGACAACACGGACGCGGCAAGTGGAAAAACTGTCATGATGTGTTTTACAAAGTGCGGGCTGCGGCTTCAAGATGCTTCACGAGGGTTGCCGCATACCCCCATTCATTGTCATACCACGATAGCACCTTTACCAAATCTCCGTCAACTACCCTGGTGAAGTTTAAGTCAACAATGGCGCCGTACGGCTCCCCTATAATATCTGACGACACAACGGGCTCTCTTGTTACTTTGAGAATGCCCTGCCACCTTTGAGATTGCGCCGCCTCTTCAAGTATTCTGTTTATCTCCTCTGCGCTTGTCTTCTTTTTTGCAACGAACGTGATGTCTGCAACGGATCCTGCCGCAACCGGAACTCTCATTGCAACACCGTCAAACTTCCCCTCAAGCTCTTTGACCGCTCTTGCCACCGCAACGGCTGCTCCCGTGGAAGAAGGCACGATATTTTGTGCAGCAGCCCTTCCCCTTCTCACGTCAGATCCTTTTACCGGGCCATCAACCAGATTTTGGGTTGCCGTGTATCCGTGCACCGTATTCAAAATTGCCTTCTTGACTCCGGGGTTCTCACGCAATATCTCCATAACCGAAGAAGCCGCATTCGTGGTGCAAGAGCCGTTGGAAGAAATCACGCAGCTCGCCAGATCATTTTCGTTTACTCCAGCCAATACGGTTTTTCCGTCTTTTGTATCATCATCTTTCGCAGGAGCTGTGATCACGACTCTTTTGGCGCCGGCTTCCAAATGCGCCCTTGCTTTCTCATAGGATTCAAACGCCCCGGTTGCTTCCACTGCAATGTCTACCTCAAGCTCTTTCCATGGAAGTCTTGCAGGATCTTTTTCCTGCAGAACCTTGACTCCTTCTAAACCCTTGCTGAACTTTCCGTAGATCGTGTCGTATTTCAAGAGATACTCAAGATTTTCTCGGCTTCCCAGGTCATTGATCGCAACAACCGCAACATCAGGCTTTTCCGCTAATTGCCTGAACAATAATCTTCCTATTCTTCCGAATCCGTTGATTGCAACTTTTGTCATAATTCTATTTGTTTATAACCTCGGGAATGGCGTCAATGATGTCTGTGGCGATAAGCGATTCCTTCCACCTGCCTGCCGCCAGTTCTCCGGCTTTGCCGTTAATGTACGCGGCTCCTGCTGCTGAATTCATTGTTCCAGCTTTGCGCGCCATCAGAGCTCCCGCAATGCCAGACAACGTATCCCCTGCTCCTCCAATGCTCAAATACGGGCTTCCTGTTTCGTTCAGAAGCACTTCATTGCCGTCAGTAATAATATCAACCGCGGCTTTCAAGAGAATGGCCGTGCCAAGCTTCAATGCAACTGCCTTAACTTCCTCAATTCTCGCTTCAAGAGGCATGGAACGGACATCTTTCCCTCCAAGCAAGGTAAACTCATACGTGTTCGGAGTCAGGAGAAAGGGCTTTCCGGCAAGAACGCTTGGATCTTTTGCAACCGCATGAATCGCGTCAGCATCAATGACGGCTGGCACATTCAGGCTCGCAAGATACTGAAGAATCGTGTCTTGGGTTTCTTGAGACCTTCCCATGCCTCCTCCAATGACAATGGAAACATTGCCCCGGGAAACGTCTTTCGCGGATTCTGTAAGAGAAATAAGAGATGCCAAGTGCTTCAAAAGCAAATGCGCGTCTTCTAAGGGAAATGCGGCAAGGGTCGGAGAAAAAGAAGCAATGATATCTGCCGCGCGCTTGGGGGCGATTATTCTGATCATATCAACTCCGGCCTTGAATCCCGCCATTGCGGCTAATGCCGGAGACCCTGAATAAAATTCGCTTCCTCCTATCACAAGCATGAGGCCGTAATCGTATTTCCTAACTTCTCCGGGCCTTGGAGGATACAATTCCTTAAGAATATCTTTGGATACTTTGTTCATGGCTTTATCAATTTTTCATCTTTGATGAATTTCTGCAGATCTTTTCCGAACTCCGGATGCTTTAATGCAAGAGCGGTATTGGAGAACAGCCAGGAACGCTTGTCTCCGCATTCCCACCATTTCCCCTCAATCTCATATCCATACACTATCTTACCATCTTTCACCATTTCTCCCAACACCTCGCTCAGCACAACTTCTCCCTTCTTATTCGGCTTTGCTTTCTTCAAATAGCTGAAGACTTCCGGAGTGATGATTCTCCTTCCGACAATGGCAAACTCAGAAGGCACGGATTCCAAAGAAGGCTTTTCCGCTATTTTCCGTATCTTGTACAGCCTGTTTGCGATCTTTTCGCATTCCGGAGATCCGTAAGAAACAAGCTTCTCTTTGGGCATGCGGTACAGAGCCAATACCGGCTTTTCTGAGGTTTTGTACACTTTTGCAAGCTGCAAAGACACGGGCTGCGCAGATTCCATAACGTCATCGGGATACGCAACAAAACAAGGCTCATTCCCAATAAGCTTCTGGGCTTGCAGCACTGCGTGGCCGTCTCCCAGGGGATTTGCCTGCTGAACAAAAGAAAAAGAAATTTCTTCTGAAAGCTTTGCAACGTTTCTTACTGCCTTTAGAAGGTCTTCCTTTTTCTGCTCTTCAAGCAGTTTCTCAAGTTTCAGGTCATTTTTGAAGTATTCGCTCAAAGCCTTCTTGTTGCTCTGGCTTGTGACAAACACAATTTCTTTCACTCCGGAATCCCGCAATTCCTCAATGACATAATGAACAAGGGGCTTTTCTACCAGCGGAAAAAACTCCTTGGTTACAACGCGCGACAACGGAAGAAACCGTGTGCCAAGACCTCCTAAAGGAATAATTGCTTTGGTGATTTCTCCCATGCGAGCTACATCATTCTCTTGTATCTGAGAAACGCCGGGGTGTCCCATTTGCGCTCCTCTTCCTGGAGCTCCTCTATTTCTTCGTCAATGGCCTTTTTCACGTCCAGCGCATTTCTTCTCGGCTTTTCCTGAAGAGAGATCTCTTGGGGTTTTATCTCTTCCTTTTTCTCCTTTTTCTTTGCCAGAGGAACTCTCTTTATCTTCACGCTTTCCTTGGCCTGGGGCTTTTGGATCTTGGGAATCTTCTGAATTCTCGGCTTCAACGCGCGGTCGCACCCGATTGCGAGCACCGTGACTCTCAGCTTGTTGCGAAACCTGGGGTTTGAGCTTATCCCAAAGATAATCTTTGCCTTAAGATTCTGGTCTCCGATGCTTTTGCTGATGGAAGAAACCTCCTGCATTTTCATATCCTTGAACCCTGTAATGTTAAACAGGATGCGCTCAGCCCCCTTGGCATGGTAGTCGTACAGGGCATTGGCAAGAACCTGGTCTAAGGCAAGCTTTGCCCGCTCCTCTCCGGAACAGGTAGAGCTTGAAAGATACGCCATTCTTCCTCTTCCCTGCAGGAGCGCCCTTACATCCGCAAAGTCAATGTTGATGAGGCCAGGGAGAAACAAAGTTTCAATGAATCCTTCAAGGCTTTCTGAAAGCTTTCTGTTCACGGAAGAAAGCGCTGTCTTTAAGGGAACGTCTTTCTCCACAATCCTGAAAATGGCGTCATTGGGTATGACCACATACACATTCACCAAAGGCTTGAGCTTTTCCAGGGCGGCCTCTGCAACCTGCCTTCTTTTTTCCCCTTCAAAAGAAAACGGAAGCGTAAAGATTCCGATCGTGAGACTTTTTGCTTCCTGGGACGCCTCTGCAAACACTGTTGACGCTCCAGACCCAGTTCCTCCTCCCAATGTCGCAATGAGTATGGAAAGATCCTGGCCGGCAAAAAGGCTTTTTATCTTTTCCTTATCTTCAAGGGCGGCTGCCGCTCCAAGCTGAGCCTCCATGCCGCACCCTAATCCCCTAGTCGTTTGCTGGCCGAAAGGAAACCTTCTCGTGTTTCTTCCTGAAGACTTCAGCGCCTGAAGATCGGTATTTGCTGAAACAAAATCCGCTTTTTTTAAACGCTGAGAAATTTCAGAAACAATATTTGACCCCCCTCCCCCTATTCCGATAATCCGCATTCTGGTCTTTAAGAGGCCCTCAAAATTCTCTTGCTGGGGCGTCTCGTCCCTGCGGGGCATCTTCCGCAAAGAGGCAGTTTCTTTTTTCCGAGGATGCCTTCTCTCTTTTTTAGTGGCCATTTATTCGTATTGATTCAGTGTAAGGACTGGCACGGGATTTGTCAAACACGTTCGTACACTCAGTGTAAACAAAACAGCCCCATAAGGGGGCTGCTCTGTTTTCCACTATCTGCGGAAATCTCTTGGAGGTCTTGGCCTGTTGCGGTAGCACTCCTGGCAGTATACCTGGCTTCCTTCTCTTGGTTGGAAGGGTAACTGCGTGATTGCGGTTCCGCAGCCTGCGCAGGTCCAGTTTCCCTGGACCATAGGCCTCTCAAAAGATCTTCCGCCGTTGGTTTTCTCGTCCACGACGTTGAAAGTTCAAATCAATTGCTTGATGAGATCTTTGTTGCCCCTATACGTTAAAGTATATGGGGCTCAATGTACTTCGACGCGTACAAAGGAGATTATACCAGTCTATTGAAAAGTGTCAAGCGGGCTTCCACGATCTTCTGTATTTGCTCAACAGAAGGGGCAAGCAGACGATACGGCGCAACCTCGTTTACATCATTCTGCAGCGCTTGCTCAATCCCCTCTCTCCACGCCTTGCGAATCTCGGTGTTGATATGAATTGTTGAAATGCCAGCTTCAATCGCGTTTCTGAAATCCTCATCAGCAATGCCAGACCCCCCATGCAATACAAGCGGAACAGATACCGCCTTTTTGATTTCCCGTATGCGATCAATGTTCAATTTCGGATTCGGAGAGTTTTTCAGCATCCCATGCAAATTCCCGACAGCCGGAGAGAACAAATCAACTTCCGTTTCTTTCACGAACTGCAAAGCTTGCTCTGGACTGACAAGATTCTCCGCGAGCCCCGCTCCTTCTGGGACAGAATCCAAAAGTTTTGAGGAGCTCCCGATATATCCAAGCTCTCCTTCCACCAGAATATTCTTGTTTTTGGATTTCACGTATTTCACAGCTTCCCTTGTTTGCTTCACATTCTCCTCAAATGAAAGCTTTGCTCCGTCAAAAATGACCGAGTCAAACTCGGCTTCCACTGCTTCCTTGACGCCGTCTAAGGAATGCGTGTGATCGGCATTCAGGAAAATCGGGTAATCAAATTCTTTCCGCAAAGAATGAACAAGGGCGGAAACTGCTTTGACGCCAAGGAATTCGCGCTCCCCTTCTGAAACTCCGATAATCACGGGAAGGCGCAGATTTCTCGCGGCCTGAAAAATCGCTTTCAAGGCGGCAATGTCTGAGATGTTAAAATGTCCGACTGCGGCATGATTCTTTTCAGCTTCCCTGACAGCCTCAATGAGCCTTTTCATAGTTATCCCATTATACCAAACACTCTTCACAGGATGAAGAGCGCTGGCTTGCTCAAGGAGAACAGAAAATCCTAGAGCTGGTTTATATTGGAATCAATCTCCTGAAATTCCGCGTCCAGATCTCCGAGATCAAGCGAATTCAAATCTTGCTGAATTGTTCCTGTCGTATCATTCGGCCCTTGCGTTGCCGGACCCTGAAGAGAAACCAGATTCCCTGACTGCCACCACCACAATCCGAGCGCCAAGAGCAGCAGGATAACGATTCCGATAACAATTTTAGTGTTCATGGTAGTTTGCGTTTATTCAGATGATGACTCAGGAATCTCAGCCTCGTCCACTCTCGGTATTTTTGCCAATGCAGTCGCGGCATCCTTCACCGCGTCCCTTGCTGATCCAACCTGATCTCTCAACGCCTTCAAATCCGTGCTGAGAGCCTGCCTCGCAACTCCGACATCAGACTTCAAGGTTGCTTCGACTTGAACGTCAAAGCTGTATGCCTTTTCTGCTTGGACTGCCACTGCGTTTCTTGATGACGCGATTGCGGTTTCAGCAGCTGAAATAGCGGTTCTCGCCTCTGAAACATTCAGGCCGTTCGCCTCCGCCTTGTCAGCCCTGCTCCGCACCCTGTTTAATACTTCGTCAATCTGATCCAGCGAGCTTGCCATCTTGGTTGTAAGGCGTTCATTCAAAGCATTCACCTGGTCATACACCCGTTGAATGATTTCTTGCTTTTTCTCATCCCGTATCTTCGCTATCTTCGCTTTCAGCTCCTCTCTCTTTGTTTCAATCTGAGCTTTTGCAGCTTCTCTTTTTTCTTCCAATACAGTCTTTAACTCTTCCCGTTTCGCTTCAAGCCGCTGCTTTGCTTCTTCGCGCTTTGCTTCAAACAGCTGTTTTGCTTCTTCTCTCTGAATCTCAAGCTGAGTTTTAGCAACTTCCCTTTGATTCTCAAGCTCTGCCTTTTTTACCTCAAGCTGCTGTTTCGCTGATTCTCTCTGGTCTTTTGCCTCCAGATTCGCATTCTGGCGAATCTGATTGATGCTATCTTTTAATTGGTCCGTGACCTGGGCAGAAACAGAAACTGCGGCAAACAATCCGAGCAATGTTAGTGTGGCAATTTTTTTCATCATGCGTGTGTTATCAAATATATTATCTCCGACCTTTGCTGCGAATTATCTTTCATTCTACCAAAAACGCACGGAAGTTCGCAACTCACAAACTTTTCCATGCGTTCTTTTCCTTGTAAGATTCCATTTCTCTCCTGAGGATGTCTTTTGTTCTGTCAATTGCCGACCGCACGTCAGAATCAATGGCCTCAGCCCGCAATACTTTTTTAGGAAGCTCCAGAGTCACTTCCGCATAAAATACGTTGCCTTTGTGATGATGCTTTGTCGTTCTTGCGACCTCAACAAACATTTGAATCTCCCCTTTTTCTTCGTACCGTTTCACGAATTTGCTCAAGGGCTCCAGCCGCTTTGCAATATATTCTTTCAAGGGAGGAGTGAGATCAAGCCCTGTTCCCTTAATATTTATTTTCATGCGCTTAGTATACCACAAGGAAAACTCCTGGAAAATCTAGCGAGAACGGACGCGGGAATTGGCTCGGCGATTCTGAAAACGGCTTCCGGCATGCCCCCATGCTCTTTTCTGAGGACGCCATGCTGGGCGGAAAGGCTCAGAAGGAAGAGTAATATGCGGAAGCTCGGGAAGCCTGGATACGGGCAAAGGTTTTCTGATAAGACGCTCAATATCGCGGATCTCCCTGTATTCATTGGGCAGCGCAAACGTAATGGCATGGCCCTTGGCTCCGGCTCTTGCCGTGCGGCCGATCCTGTGCACATAGTCTCCAGACGTTGAAGGAAGATCGTAATTCACGACAAGCTCAATGCCAATGACATCAATGCCTCGCGAAGCAATATCGGTTGCAACCAGCACACGGTATTTCCCAGACTTGAACCCCTCAAGCGCTTCCTTGCGCTGGCTCAAAGACTTGTTTGAATGAATATCAGACGCATTCACTCCGAGGCTCCGTATCTGCTTCATAATCTTGGACGCCCCGTGCTTTGTTCTTGCGAACACAATGGCGGGCCCGCGATATGTTTCAAGCAATTTGGCAAGAAGCGCGATCTTCTGCGCTCTTTCAACAATGAACAATTCCTGCGTGACTTTTTCTACGGTGGTTCCCGTTGGAGCAACCTCTATTCTTACGGGAAGCTTCATGTAAGAAGCCGCAAGCCTCATAATTTCAGAAGGCATGGTTGCTGAAAACAGCATGGTCTGCCTGTCTTTGGGAAGCGCCTGAAGAATTGTTTGAATCTGGGGAAAGAATCCCATATCCAGCATGCGGTCAGCTTCGTCTAGAACCGCAATGGCAACATCGTCAAGCCTTACAGTTCTTTGCTGCAAATGGTCAATGAGCCTGCCTGGAGTCGCAATGATAATATGAGGTCTTCTCATTAAAGCAGTAATCTGAGGGCGAATGGAAGTGCCTCCTATTAACACAGCGGTTTTCAATCCCAAACTATTTCCTACTCTTCTTAAAGATTCATCAACCTGTATCGCAAGCTCTCTTGTGGGCAGAACAACAAGGCCCCGCTTTTTAATCTGCATGAGGCGCTGAATCATAGGAATCCCAAAAGCGAGCGTCTTTCCCGTGCCGGTTTGCGCAATGCCCACAACGTCCTTTCCTTCGCAAGCAATCGGGATTGCCTTTACCTGAATGGGAGTGGGAGTTGTGAAATGAAGTTTCTTTACAATTTCCAAAAGAACCGGGGCAATGCCCAGGCCGTAGAAATCTCCAGTTTTCGCATTCTGAGTTCGTTCTTCCATATATTTATACTCTATCACAAAAAATATGACTCGTCAAGAATTTGACCTGCCTGCTTTTATCTCATTCAAAATCTTCTTCACTTTCTCCAAGCTCTCCCAGTCATGGATAGAAATTGGGAGAACGTTTTTGTGAATCTTTTTTAAAGCGGCAACTTTCTTTCGCATCTCTTCTGGAGGCACGGTATCGCTCTTGCTTAAAAACACGTACTCTTCTTTTTTTACAAGCTCCTCGCTATAGGCCTCAAGCTCTTTTCTAATAATGCCGTAATCTTTTGCTGGGTCTTTTGATTCTGCTGAAATCAAGTGAAAGAGAATTTTCGTGCGTTCAATGTGGCGAAGAAACTTCAAGCCCAATCCCTTGCCCTGAGACGCGCCCTCAAGAAGCCCAGGAATATCTGCAAGGATAAGCTCATAATACGTGCCGAGGTTTGGCTCCAAGGTTGTGAAAGGATAATTTGCAACTTTGCTTTGAGCTCTCGTGAGCTCGTTCAGCAAACTGGATTTCCCCGCATTCGGCAAGCCAATAAGGCCCACATCTGCAATAAGCTTAAGTTCCAACCTTGCAGTGAGCCGCTCTCCAGGCCTCCCCTCCTGGAATTGTTTGGGGCTGGTATTGGTTGAAGAACGGAAATGAAAATTCCCTCTTCCCCCAATGCCTCCTTGCGCAAGAAGGACGCGCTCCCCTATTTTTAATATCTCCTGCGTTTCCCCGGTTTCCGTGTTGCGAATAACAGTTCCCACTGGAATTTTGAGAACGAGATCGTCTTGGCTGGCTCCGTCATTGAATTGATCTTTCCCATCTGCCCCGTTTGCGGCTTTAATGCTTTTTTTGTATCTGAATTGGCTCAGGGCGTTTAAGTCTGAAACTCCCTCGGCATATATGCTTCCTCCTTTGCCGCCTTTGCCTCCAACAGCTCCCAAACTCATCATATTCTTATTAAAAGCAACGGCGCCTTTGCCGCCGTTCCCAGCTTGCAACGCAATTGTCACGTCATCAATCAGCATGCAAAATCATACTTATGGCTTAAGAAGAATTTTCATCACTCCAGGATCCCGGCGATAGAACATTTGGTAGGCCTCAGGCCCTTTTTCCAAGGGAACCGCGTGGCTCACAAGCTGAGAAAGATTCACCTTTTTCTCTAAGATAAGCGGGATCAATTTCTCAATGTACCGCCTCACAGGGCATACCCCAACCTTGAATGCAATATCTTTCCGGAACATGCGAATGATAGGAAGAGAATAGAAATCTTCTGTAGGGACTCCAACCATGGAAACCGTACCTCCTCCTCTTACTAAATCAAACGCAGACTGCAAAGCTTGGCCTTCTCCTCCCACAGCTTCCAATACAGCATCCAAGCCGCGTCCTTCAGTCAACTGCATCACTTGCTCTTTCCAGTCTTGCTTTGAGATATCAACTGGCTTGCTTCCCGTTTTCTCTGCCATTTCTAGCCGATAAGGTACGCTGTCTAAAGCAATAACAAGGGCAGGATTGAAAAGCTGGGCAGCAATCTGGGCGCAAAGACCCACAGGCCCGCATCCCAGCACGGCAACTGATTGTCCTTGGCGGATAGATCCATTCTCTGCTGCAAAAAATCCTGTGGGGAAAATATCAGCCAAGAAAATTGCTTCTTCGTCTGGAACTTCTTTTGGCAAAAGCACCGCATTCGCGTCTACCCTGGGAATCCTTGCGAATTCCGCCTGGCCTCCGGACAAATCTCCCTTGCCAAAAACCTTCAGATCCGTGCATTGCGTTGGCCAGTTGTTCTTACAAAACCAGCATATGCCGCATCCATTGGAAAAAGGAACCACAACGCGGTCTCCTTGCTTAAAGTTCTTAACTCCATCCCCCGCCTCTTCAATAATACCCATTAACTCGTGCCCCATTGCTAATCCAGTTTGAGGCAAATCTCTTTTATAGGTATGCAAATCAGAGCCGCAAATTGCGGCCGTTGTTATGCGCAAAACCGCATCACCTGATTCTTCAATCTTTGGCTTTGCGATATCCTCAAGCGCAACCTTTTCTTTGCCTTTGTATATGAGTGCTTTCATAATTCTCCAAGATGGGCATAATCGTTCCACGTGATCAGCCTCCATTGCTGAGAATCTTCGCGCAGCCGAAAAACCGTAATGCTGGTATTCGCTATAGATACATTCTTTGAAATTTCATGATATGCCAGCGCATTTTCTTCTTTGCCCAAGAGCACCAGTATAAGCATCGTTACCAAAGGAACGCTATGCGTTATCACAAGGGTATTTTCTGCTTTGGCGGTTTTTCTTTCTTCAAGAAATTCCGCTGCCCGATCTCTTAATTCTGCTGCTGACTCTTCATCTTCATACTTCCAATTCAAATCATCGCGATGGCTGCCAAGCGCATTTTCAAAATCTTTTGCCTGCTCTCCTTTTAAGGATTTTCCTATGAAAGACGAAGGTTTCTTCCATTCTCTCAAGAGATCGTTTGTTTCTACTGGGACTCTTAACTTCTCATTAATGATTTCTGCTGTTTCATGGGCTCTTGGGAGCGGGCTTGTGCATATCACATCAATGGGAATGCTTGCGAATCTTTTTTGCAGAATCAAAGCCTGCTCTCTTCCTTCTTTTGAAAGCGGCGAATCTTCCGACTGATACACGCCCTTGTCGTTCGCTTCGGTCTTCCCATGCCGTACAGCGTAAAGAGTCTTCATCTTTTTATTCTATGGCGAGCAGGCTTTTTGTCAATTTAGCGTTTCAGCAGTATACTAACTTCATGCGGGAACAAAAGCCCAACTTTTTTTTGATATACCTTGCCGTATTCGTAAGCGTGGTTGCCTTTTCCATGGTATTCCCTTTGCTTCCTTTATACGGAAAGTATTTCCATGCTTCAAATATAACCATAGGACTGCTTGCCGGCTCTTTCGCTTTTGCCCAGCTTGCGTTCTCCCCGTTCTGGGGGATTCTTTCAGACCGGTATGGCAGAAAACCAATTATTCTTTTGGGGCTGGTTGGCTTGACCATAAGCTTTCTCGTGTTTGCGTTTGCGGGAAATCTTGTTGCGCTTTTTCTGTCTCGGTTTATCCAGGGAGCGTTTTCCGGAGCCACCATGCCGGCAGCTCGCGCCTACATTGCAGACGTCACCACAAAAGAACAGCGAGTAGCAGCCATGGGGAAGATCGGGGCTTCCCTTGCCCTTGGAATTATCTTGGGCCCTGCCATTGGAGGATTGCTTGCCCAGTACACTATGGCGCTTCCATTCTTTGCCTCGGCAGTCATTGGAGCTCTTAACCTTGTATTCGTATTCCTTTTTCTCCCGGAATCTTTAAGAGAGAACAGAAACTACCAAATCACAATACGGCTTGCGTGGAGCGCGCTTCCCAGGATATGGCAAGGGCTTAAAAGCTCCTTAATGCCTCTCTTTCTCCTGGGATTCGTGTGGTCTTTCGCCCTTTCCAACAACCAAGTGAATGTTCCGCTCCTTGGAGCAGAAAAGTTCAGTATGAGTACCGAAGCAATCGGCCTTGGGTTTGGCTTAATGGGTCTTATCTCTGCTATAACCCAGTTCTTTCTGCTGTCTCGCATCACCAGAATCTTTGGCCAGCATAGAACAGTAGTTTTTGGCCTCATTCTGCTGGGAATCTCCTTTGGTATCATGCCGTTCCTCCCTGGCAATGTATCCCTCTTTTATCTTGCAATGGCAGCTGCCGGATTAGGATCTGCTGTTGCCAGGCCCGTCATCACTGCTTTGGTAACCCAAGAAACAACAGAGCCCCAAGGCGTAACCCTGGGAACTGAGAATGCTTTTGAGAGTTTGGGGAGGCTTCTTGGCCCCTTGCTTGGCGGAGTCTTCTTCATCTTCGGACAGGCAGTTCCTTTTCTCTTCTCCGCAGTTGCAACAGTACTCGTGGTGTTCTTTGTTGTAAGAAACACCCATTTCCTAAAGCAAGGCCACGCCTATTAGAAATTATACTCCCAATAAGGTTGCC
>JACOVZ010000015.1 GCA_016177065.1 Candidatus Wildermuthbacteria bacterium
GAGGAACAGGCCTTGGTACAGGAGGTATGTTAGGTGTTTGCGCAATGGGTCGAGGTGGAATGGGAGTTAGGGGCTTTGGTGCTGGAGTAGGCGGCATTATGGGTTTCTGCTCGCGGGATGTTCCATGTCGCGCAAAAAACCACGTAATCCCAGCTACCGCAACCATGAGCAGGATAATAATGAGAAGCGTCATATATTAGTTAAGTTTACCCTGAACGAAGACGAAGGGTCAAGCCATAGATATCCCCTGCGCCCATAATCATGACTATTTCGCCGCCGCGCAAGTTCTGTTTGAGATATTGTTCGGCCTGTTTGACTGTTGGAATGTGTAACGCACCCGTTGCCCTGGCTAACTTTTCAGAAGATACTTTGGCTTTGAGTGCTTTATTTTCGCGGCCGGCAACGTCATAGACGTCGGTAATAATGAGTTTTTCAACCGGCAATTGGGAAAGGACTTTTACAAAGTCGTTCCAGAGATAGTATGTTCTTGCATATTGATGGGGTTGAAACACAAGCCATATTTTTTTCTTTGGCCATTTTTCCCGTGCGGCTTTCACGGTCACCCTTATTTCCGTTGGATGATGGCCGTAGTCGGAAACGATTTTGACCTTTGACTTTTGACATTTGACATTGAAGATTTCAAATCTTCTCCAAGAGCCCTTGTACTCGGAAAGCGCCTTGAGGCTCACCCTGTCTGGAATTTTAAGGACGCGGGCAACCGTGAGCGCGGCCAGCGCATTTGCCACATTATGCTCGCCAGGGATTTTCAGGGTCTTTCTAAGTTTCCCCCCCTCTTTTTGTTTGAGAGAAAACCAATATATCCTATTTCCTACGGCCGTAGGAAAGTGGTTATTCTTTGAAGAAAGAAGTTTTCTGATATTTTTATCATCCTTGTTTGCGACAAGAACTCCGTTTTGAGGAAGATGGCTTATATATTTTTGAAAACCCTTCAAAAGATTCTGGAGGTTTTTCCAGTAGTCCAAATGGTCTGCTTCAACTGTGGTGAGCACGATGATAGTGGGCCAGTAGTTCAAGAACGAAGCAAGGTGTTCGTCTGCTTCAATAACAAGATACTTTGACTTCCCCCGCCCAGCAGGGCGAGGCTCGCCTCTTTCAGAGGCGGCTACCCTGCAATTCGAATCCCCCAGCTCCTTGAGTTTTGTGCCAACAATGATAGTTGGATCATATCCTGCTTTCACAAGCAAAAGGCCTATCATTGAGGTAGTGGTGCTTTTGCCGTGCGTTCCCGAAACAGCAACAGTGTAGTGGGTTCTTGTCAGTTCCCCTAAAGCTTCAGGATAACTCTGCGCCTTCTTCTTTTTCCGTTCAATATTGCCTTCTGGAACAGCGGGACTGTAAACAACCCGGTCTGTGTTTTCAGGAACGCAAGAAATATCCGGCTTTCCTATGCGGACTGCAATGCCCATTGACTTCAATTGGTCGGTGATTTCAGAGCTTGCTAAGTCGCACCCCGAAACTTCCCAGTCTTTCTTGAGATAGTATTTTGCGAGAGCCGAAACCCCTATTCCTCCTATGCCAATGAAGTGTATTTTCACGAATTTTCAATTTACAATTTACAATTTTCAATGACACTGTACTCCGCACCACTTCTTCTAAGTTTACTTTCCATAATATCGACGGAGCTTACCGGGATTTCAATGTCGATTTGTTCGTTGATTTCGGGGCGTTCTTCTAGATCAATACGAGAAAATTCAAATTCTTTTAGGCGCCCAAGCGTAATATGAAGACTAAAATCCTGTTCCGTTTCCAACTTGGGGACCGAGTCCCCAAGTAGGGATTTTGATAAATCTTTTTGTAGCATAAGCAACTCTTTCGACTCCGGGCCAATCGCCCATATCATTTTAGGATTTTTTCCAGTGGGGCCATACACAATTTTTGAAAGCTTGAGCGAAAACGGCTTGTGTTTCCCCGCGATTGCTTTTGCGTTCTGTTTTATCTCTTCAAGTTCTTGGTCTGAAGCGTTTCCATGGAACACCAGGGTGAGGTGCAGGTTTTCTTGCTTTGCCCATTTTGCAGGAAGTTCAGGCCACCTCCCTTTCGCAGAAGCAAGTTCTTGTCGTACCGATTCCGGCAGATTGATGGCTATGAAAACTCGGTGCATCATGAGTTGAATGTTACCATTTTTTAAGCTAAAATCAAACTATTATGGGTAAGAATAAGAAGCTCATATCCCTTTTGAATGAGATAGCTGATTTTCTGGATATCCAGGGGGTTGCGTTCAAGCCCGCGGCATACAGGCGGGCTGCTCAAAGTTTGGAAGCATTGGGAACAAGTACCTCCCGCATGTACAAAAAGGAGGGATTAAAAGGCATTCGAAGGGTTAAAGGCATTGGCCAGAGCATTGCTTTAAAGATAGAAGAATACATCAAGACAAAGAAGATCAAATACCACAAAGAGCTGCGCGAGAAAACAGTGATACGCCAGGTAGTCACGCATTTTTTTGAAACCAAGGGCGTCTCACTTGAACAGCTCAAAAGAAGCGCGAGAAAGAAGAATATTGTGTATGGCCGTTTTGCTAAGTCGGCCAGAGAGTTGCTCGATCTGACAGGGTCTGTGCAAAGGGCAAAGGATGCCATAACCAAAGTGAGCGAGTGGGCTCGCACGAGAGACCTCGATTATTCACTCGAGACAGTGCTGAAAAAATGGCTTGAACTCGATACCTTGAAACCCAAGCCCGTGAAGAAAAAGGCATTTTATAGGAATAAGCCTATGGTGTGGTCTGAACAAAAGAAAAAATGGTTCGTCATTACTCCTGAAGGAGAGTGGCTTGAGTTCGCAGACAAAGAATCGATGATTGAGTGGAGAATCGTGAAATGAATGTTGTATTTTTTGGTCGTGAGTTTGGTCAAATCCTCAGAGAAAAGCTGGAAGGAGCAGGTTTTCACATTGTTGGTCCCGAGAGTAGCGAGGTGGATTTGATAGTGGTTGGATTTTATGGCAAAATTATTCCAAAAAAAATTCTTGAAATTCCAAAATATGGGGCTTTGAATATTCATCCATCTTTGCTTCCAAAGTATAGAGGTCCTTCGCCCGTACAAGGGACGATCCTTAACGGAGAAACTAAAACAGGGGTTACTATTATTTGTATGGACGAAAAAGTAGATCACGGACCAATTATAGCAACAGAGAACTTTGAAATCGGAGATAAGCGATTCACCACTCCTGAATTGACAAAGAAACTTTGGGAATTAGGCGGCGATTTATTGGTAAAAACTATCCCCCACTGGGTTGAAGGAAGTATAAAGCCAATACCGCAAGATCATTCGCAGGCAACCTACACAAAACGATTCTCAAAAGTGGATGGAAAGATTGATTGGGGAAAATCCGCAAAAGATATTGAAAGACAAATACGCGCATTCGATCCCTGGCCAGGAACGTTTAC
>JACOVZ010000017.1 GCA_016177065.1 Candidatus Wildermuthbacteria bacterium
GGGTACATTGCTCCTTGGCGATATCCCAAATGTTGACCTGAAAAAAAGATTTTTAGCAAGTTCTCAAGGGAAGGCATTTCAGAAAAAATGGCAAAAAATAAAAAAGATAGAGATACTAGAAGAGGATAAAAAATTAGTTACAGTCGGCGATTCACTACTACACAACATTATTAAGAAATACAATAGAAAAGGATTTCAGGCAAAAATTTTGAGACAATCTTCACATTTGCCATTTTGCCATACCCGGGAAGATATCCTTATTTCCAAGATATAATATGTTCAAAGTATTGCTAAGGAAAAATAAAAGAATCGTTGAAACATATTATAAAGGGCGGTTTATTGCTGCAGCCTTCTTTGGCAATAGTATTCATCCTCAGCGATTTCTTCTCTATATGAAGGTATTGCCGTATACCATGGTAGAGTACGAACGCTTGGCCAACGCGTATGAGGTCGCGCAATTGGCAGAGAAAAATAAGATTGCAGGCGCCTTTGTGGAATGCGGGGTTTGGAAAGGAGGAGCCGCGGCTTTGATGGCGCACGCGGCAAAAGAAGCAAAATCAAGGCGCAAGATATGGCTTTTTGATTCTTTTGAAGGATTGCCAGAGCCTACCAAAGAAGACGGTTTGCAAGCTCGCGCGTACGCTTCAGACAGAGATTCAGGAAGGCTCGCTTCCATACAAAAATGCGTAGGTCCTTTGGAAGACGTGCAACGGCTGTTTTTCTCCGTTTTACAATTGAACGCGGAGGATATATATTTTGGCAAAGGATGGTTTCAGGATGTGCTGCCTAGAGAAAAACAGAATGTGGGGGAGATAGCCGTGTTGCGGCTGGACGCGGATTGGTATGAGTCAACCAAATGCGCTCTGGAAAACTTGTACGACAATGTGGTGCCAGGCGGCTACATTTTAATTGACGACTACGGCCACTGGGAAGGATGCAAAAAAGCGGTTGATGAATTCTTGTCGTCGCGCAACATCAAGGCGAATCTCCAGAGAGTCGACTACGCCGGCGTCTATTTTCAAAAACAATAGGATCTGCTACACTGTCTGATATGACATTTCTCAAGAAAGTACAGAACGCGAAGGATTTGATTAAAGAATACACCGAGAGATATCCAAAGCACGCGGTTGCCTTGTCATTTGGGAAAGACAGCATGGCTTTGGTGCATATGATGAAAGAGGTAGAGCCCAATGTTTTGGTGTTCGCGGTGCTCTCGGATACTGAATTTCCCGAAACCTTTGCATTGCGGGATAAAGTGGTGAAAGATTGGAGCTTGAACTACAAAGAGTACGTATTTCCCAATGATCCCGCAAAAGGCAGGGAAGAATGCTGCAGAACAGTGAAAGTGGAGAAGTTCAAGGAAGCAGTGAAAGATCTTGATTGCTGGTTTTCGGGTATCAGGCGGGACGAAGGATTTACCAGGACCGACTTCCAGTATATTGAGGATAGAGATGGTTTATTGAAAGTAAACCCCATATTGGACTTCACCGAGAAAGACGTATGGCGCTACACTGCCATACACAATATTCCTGCGAACCCTCTCTATGGACAGGGATATCGTTCTTTGTCTTGCAAGAATTGTTCCGCGATGGAGCAGGATGAGTCTGAGACCGAGAGAGCTGGCCGCTGGAAAGGAACCGCCCACGAGGGCGGGGAATGCGGCATACACACGCAATCCCTCCGAGGTTAATACTCTTCTATGAGAACATTTTCTCGAAGCCAAGCTTTTTTCAAAAAAGTTCGCAGGGTTATTCCCCTTGCCTCGCAAACTTTCAGCAAGAGTTATCTTCAATATGTGCCGGGGCAAGCCCCTCTTTTTATTACTCACGGCAAAGGGGCGTACGTGTGGGATCTCGACCAGAACAAGTACTTAGATCTTATCAACGGGCTTCTGCCGGTAGTGCTTGGGTACCAATACAAAAAAGTTGATGACGCGATCCGCGCGCAGCTCAAAAAAGGCATCATCTTTTCTTTGCCTTCGCCCCTGGAATACGAGCTGGCAAGCAAGCTCAAGCAGCTTATCCCATGCGCAGAAATGGTGCGTTTCGGGAAAAACGGTTCTGACGCAACCGCGGGTGCGGTTAGGCTCGCTCGGGCAGTCACAAGAAGAAATAGGATCGCCGTGTGCGGATACCACGGCTGGCAAGACTGGTACATTGGTGCGAACCCGCGCAACCAAGGCGTTCCCGAAGCCGTGAAGAATCTTGTGCATAAGTTTGAATACAACAACCTCGCGGAGTTGGAGCAGATTTTCAAAAAATACCCGAACGAATTCGCTGCCGTAGTCATGGAACCCATGACTTCAGAGGAGCCAAGGGATAACTTTCTTCAAAAAGTGAAAGCCTTGACGCACAAGCACGGAGCCCTCTTTATTCTTGACGAGATCATTACCGGCTTTCGGTTTAGCTTGGGCGGTGCGCAAAAATACTTTAAGGTGACTCCAGACCTGGCGGCATTCGGAAAGAGCATGGCAAACGGCATGGCTATTTCGGTTGTGGCGGGGCTCGAGAAATACATGAAGAAAATGGAGGATATTTTCTTTTCTTTCACGTTCGGAGGAGAATGCCTTTCTTTGGCTGCCGCTCTCGCAACAATTGAGGAAATGGAGAAAAAACACGTTATTCAATACTTGTGGAGCATGGGAGCATATTTGCAAAACAGCACCAGAAAGATTCTGGAAAAGAACGGGCTTCAAAGCTTCATTCAGCTTAAGGGAAAGCCGTGCTGGCAGCTTTTTGTGATACACGATCACCAGGGTTTCTCTGCTTTTGAGATCAAGAGTTATATCCAAAAAGCACTCGTTCAGCGCGGCATTTTGTGGGCCGGGAGCCACAACATGAGCTTCAGCCACAAGAAAATAGACATTGAATATCTTTTGCGTTCATACAAAGCAGTTTTCGGGATGCTTGAGAATGCCGTGAAAAACAACACATTGCGAAAGGAGCTCAAAGGGAAAATCATACCAGGAAATTACAGCGTGCGGAAGCTTTCATAGCGTATGAAAATACTTTTGATTGGATTTGGCTCCATAGGGCAGAGGCATTACGAAAACCTTCGCAAGCTTGGCTATAAGGATATTGCCGTATACGATCCCAATAATGCGAGGTTCAAGGAGCATCAGGATTTTAAGCGGTTTGAAGCTGTTTTTGTGTGCAATCCAACACATATGCATGCCGCAACCGCTCTCAAAGCAGCGAGAGCAGGATGCAATCTGTTTATTGAAAAACCCCTTTCGCATAGTTCCTCGGGACTCCAGGAAGTTTTGGCAGAGGCGAAAAAGAGGAAACTTGTTACCTTTGTGGCGTGCAATCTCCGCTTTCATCCTGCCATTAAGAAGGTTAAAAGTCTTCTGGAAAGAAAATTTCTCGGCAAAGTCTACGCAATATATCTGGAATACGGCAGATACCTGCCCTACCAAAGGCCGTTTGTTGATTACCAAAAAACGTATGCCGCGCGCAAATCCATGGGAGGAGGAATCCTTCTTGACGATGTGCATGACTTTGATCTGCTGTTTTGGCTGAACAACTTTGAAGGGGTAAGGAAGTCAGATATTCTTTGCGCAAAAGCAAGTAATTTGGATATCGATGTTGAAGATATCTGCAACGCTCATTTTTTGTTTCGAAACAACGTGGTGGGTAATATTAGATGTGATTATCTTCAACAACACAAGAAACGAAGCCTGAAGATTATTGGGGAGAAAGGGAATCTCGAGTGGAATTTTAGGGAAAACATCGTGTGGTTTGAATACGCGAGAAACGGGCAAGAGAAGAAGCGCAGACTATTTACAGGGAGTAAGGAAGATGAAGAAATAATGTATCGCTACGAATTAAAATACTTTTTATCGTGCGCGCGGTCAAAAAAACAAACGTTCAATACGCTTGAAACAGCTTATAAAACTCTTTTGCAAATGAAGAGATGACCCTTCGAGTACCTCAGGGTAAAATACAGGTTTTTTTGCAGGCGCGTGAAGGATCTGCGAGGCTGCCCCAGAAAGTTCTCCTCAAGATTCTAGGGAAGTCAGTTACGGAGTTGGCCGTAGAGCGTCTGCGAAGAGTTCAGGATATTGATAACATTATTCTTGTTACAGGAGAGAAAGAGAAAAATGAGAAGTTGGTACAGGAAGCAGAGCGTATTGGGATACCGTATTTTTGCGGGAGCGAAGATAACGTGCTTGACCGTTTTTATCAGGCCGCAAAAGTTTTCCAGCCCCAAGCGATCATACGGGTTACTGGAGACTGCCCCCTGATCGACGCGACTATTCTTAATGAAGGGCTGACGGTGTTTAAAGAGGGAAATTACGACATAGTGGGGAACACAAGAGTGCGAACATACCCCGATGGCATGGATTTTGAGGTGTTTTCGTCAGCAGCTCTCGCAACGGCCTGGCAGAAGGATCTCTCGCGGCTGCATCCAACTCAGTATATGTGGCGCGAAAAGGAGTTCAGGATACGGGATATTACAAGAACTCCCAACCTTTCTCATATGCGCCTTACCCTTGACTACGCAGAAGACTTCACGCTTATCAAGGCCGTGTATGAACATTTGTATCCTCAAAAGCAGGACTTTTCTATGGAAGACATACTGCGCTTTCTAGAGGTGAATCCTCAGCTTTTAGAGGGTAATCGGAAATATATTAAGCTTGACTACGGCCTCGGAGAATAGTAGAAGAAATGTATGACGAAGGACATTATTATTGGAAACAAAACTATTGGGATTGGGAAGGATATATTCATATCCGCAGAAGTGGGCACCACGTGCAACGGAGATCCTGAAACCGCGAAAAAACTCATTGATGCTGCTGTTGAGGCTGGCATGGACGCGGTAAAATTCCAGATTCTCAACCCCCAAGACAAGTACAGCGATAAAACCTTGCCGTACACCTATACGAGATATAACGGGGAAGAGGTGACCGAGAACATATACGAAATGCTCAAGCAGTACGTAATGAGTAAAGAGCAGTGGCTGAAAATAAAGCAGTATGCTGACAGGAAAGGCATCATCATGTTCGCCACCCCCGACCACTTGGAGGCCGTTGACCTTATGGAGAGCTTGGATATGCCAGCCTACAAGATAGCGACCTGGGATGTGAGTTTTTATCCACTCGTGCGAAAGATCGCAAAACTTCGCAAGCCCGCAATCCTCGACTTTGGAGCATCAACCTTGCAAGAGATTGCGTTCGTTCTTCAGATATTCGAAGAAGAGCAGAGTGATCGGCTCATTCTCGTGCATTGCTACCATACAAAGAACTATGGAGAAATGAATGTAAGGACCATTGAGTTTTTGCGGGAAACCTTTGGATATTTGAGCGGTTTTTCTGCGTCAGACGAGAATAACGAAATTGACTACCTGTCTCTGGCATATAACCCGGTATATATTGAAAAGAGGTTAACGCTGGACAGGAAAGATCCAAGGCATCACCACAGCCGAGCCCTGGAGCCTGACGAGATGAAAGCGTACGTCAAGAAGATCCGGGAACTTTTTTCTGCTCGAGGAAATTACACAGTAAAGCCAACAGCAGGGGATCTAAAGGATAAGCAGGTTTTTTTCCGCAGAATAGTGGCGAAAAAAGACATCCACGCGGGAGAAATACTAAAAGAAGAACATATCGCGTGCCGCCGCCCCCTGCGAGGAGGCATAGATGCTTTGCAGTATCCTTTTGTGCTGGGACGGACAATTCGAAAAGATATCAAAGAAAACGAACCCATAACGTGGGACATGATATAACCATATGGTCTATTGCAAACGATGCTGCTATCCAGCAAACACAAGAACTTCCATTGTTTTTGACGAACAGGGCGTGTGTTCAGGCTGCAGGCTTATTGAGTCAAGGCCGAAAATTGATTGGAAAGAACGGGAAGGCTGGTTGAAGAATATTCTGGAAGAATACCGGGCAAAAGCACGCGCGAAAAACAACCCTTATGATTGCATTATCCCTGTTTCAGGAGGCAAAGATAGCCATTTTCAGGCATACCTTATTAAGAAGGTATACGGCTTGAATCCTCTTCTCGTTACGTACAACCATATTTTTAATACCAAAAGGGGGATCCGCAACCTCACGAATCTTGTGAAGCAATTTAGCTGCGACCTTCTTCGGTTTACTTCCAATCCCGAGTCAGTGCGAAAAATTTCAAGATACATGCTCAAGAAAGTGGGAGATATCACGTGGCACTACCATGCCGGGATTATGACTTTTCCTATTCAGGTTGCGGTTCAGCGCGACATTCCTCTTATTGTATGGGGGGAACATGGGTTTGCAGAATTAACCGGAATGTTCAACCAAGATGATATGGTTGAATTTACCAAAAAAGTCAGGCAGGAACATTCCATGCGCGGTTTTGAACCCGAAGACCTCATTCAAGACCCCGAAAGCTTCATTACCAAACAGGATCTTGTGCCGTTTTTCTACCCAACAGACCAGGATATTGAGCGGGTAGGAGTGAGAGGAATTTATCTCTCTAATTACATAAAATGGGACGCAAGGGTTCAAACCAAACTCATGATTGAACAATACGGGTTTGAAACCGCAGTGAAAAGAGACCGGACTTTTCATTTGTACGACAAGATTGACGATATTCATGCAAGCGGAGCGCACGACTACTTAAAGTATCTTAAATTCGGCTATGGCAGGGCTACGGATGACGCGAGCAATGAGATCCGCCACGGAAGAATGACAAGAGAAGAAGGAATTGAAATGGTGGAAAAATACGATTCAGTCAGGCCGAGGGATCTCGAGCTGTATTTAGAATTCGTGGGAATGACCGAAGAAGAATTCGAGAGATCTATTGATCATCTTCGCGATCCCCAAATATGGGAGAAAAGAGATGGAGTATGGGTGGCAAAAGATTCGGTCGCAAATCATGTGAATGACGAAGGCGTAGACGCCGTGCGCTTGCCTTTGGTTGAAGACAGGGCTCCTCTCCCTCCTTCAAAACAGCCCTATTATTCAAGGGACGACCACATTCCCGAAGATACCGAGTACATTTATTTGTAGCCATGATAGCGATTGTTGACTACAACATGGGGAATCTCCAGTCTGTTCTCAACGCGTTCCGATTGCTGGGACAAGAGGCAGTTCTGACGCAAAAAAAGAAAGACCTTCAGAATGCAAAAGCGATCATTCTGCCAGGAGTCGGAGCATTCGGAGATGGAATGAGGAACCTCAAGGCGCTCTCGGTATTACCGGTTTTAGAAGAAGAAGTATTGCAAAAGAAAAAGCCTTTCCTTGGCATATGCCTGGGGATGCAGCTTCTTGCGGCAACCGGGAAGGAATACGGGGATCATCGAGGCCTGGGATGGATACAGGGAGTCACTGATCTTATTCAACCTGAAAACGATTCATACAAAATCCCGCACATGGGCTGGAACAATGTTGAGGTCAAGAAAGCAGGAAGGTTATTCAAAGATATTGAACAGGACGCTACGTACTATTTCGTTCATAGTTACAGTCTAGAGCCCGACGCATCAGAAGAAGCCGCGATAACCTCAACGTGTTTTCACGGCCAGGAGATCGTTGCAAGTGTTGAGAAGGGCAATATCTTCGGGGTTCAGTTCCATCCTGAAAAAAGCCAGGGAGCTGGATTGAAACTTTTGGAAAACTTTGTATCGCTATGCTGAAAAAACGGCTCATTGCGTGCTTGCTTTGGAACAACGGATATATCGTGCAGAGCATTCATTTCCGCCATACCAACTCGGTTGGAAACGCTATTACCGCGGTAGATTTTTTCCACACCTGGGCAATTGATGAAATCATCATCCTTGACGTAAGCAGAGATGAATCCCAGCGAGAGAAATTCTTTGAAATTATCCAGGAGTTCTCAAGCAGGCTGTTCATTCCGCTTACGGTTGGCGGCAAGATACGCGACAAAGAAACCATGAAACGGCTTTTCAGGTTGGGAGCTGACAAAATTTGCATCAATACAGCGGCAGTGAAAAATCCCGAGCTTATCCAAAAAGCCGCGACCATGTTTGGGAATCAGGCAGTGGTGGTTTCCATAGACGCGAAACTAAACAACGGAATGTATGAAGTGTATATCAATCAAGGAAGCGAATCCACGGGGCTCGACCCTATGGAATGGGCAAAGACAGCTGAACAAAGAGGCGCGGGAGAGATCTTCTTAACTTCCATTGACAGGGATGGTTCAAGAAAAGGATATGACCTCGCGCTGACAAAAAGCGTGAGCGAAGCAGTCAGTATTCCTGTTATAGCTTCAGGAGGCGTGGGCGAATGGCAGCATTTCGTAGACGGGATCGTTCAAGGCAAGGCAGACGCGGTATGCGCGGCAAATATCTTCCACTACTTTGAGCAGAGCACCAA
>JACOVZ010000019.1 GCA_016177065.1 Candidatus Wildermuthbacteria bacterium
AGCGTAGATGTACAATGGACTTCCTCCGACAAGAAAGGGGATTTTTCCCTTCTTTTGAATAGACACAATTGCTTTTTTTGCCAGCTTTACATACTGCGATACCGTAAACTTTCTTTTGGGTGAGGCTACGCCTAAAAGATGATGGGGGATCCCCTCCATTTCTTTTCTTGTTATCTTTCCAGATCCTATATCCAGCCCCTTGTATACCTGCCTTGAGTCGGCCGATACGATCTCTCCATTGAATTTCTTTGCGAGTTTAACTGCAAGCTCGCTTTTCCCAGAAGCCGTAGGGCCAAGGATGACAGTGAGAGCTTTCTTTGCCATGTCCTTACTGGATCTGGTCTTTCTTTTCTCTCCAGAATGTGCGGAGCTGTTCAATGAATTCCACGAACACCTGGAATGGAGTTTCAATGAGGACGTTCAAGAGCAAAACAAGAACATTGTACCTGGCAAGCTGGCTTGAGAACCATCTGCCAACTTGCGTGACTGGAAGAATGAAAAAGTCCAGCAAGGTGAAAAACAGGCCGTCTTTGTGCTCTTCAATCATTAATTCCTGGGTTCTCTGGCGTATTCTCATGCCGGCATAAGAGACTAGAGAGAGAAACAAGAGGAATACGGCAGTGGAAAGAATGCTGAAGTGAAAATTGCGCAGGACAATGAAAAGTGTTCCAAAGCTCAACAGGAAGCTCAAGAGGTAGGTTCCTCTGACTATCCAGCTAATGAAGCTTTTGCGCTTGGCAGGCAGAGAGATCTCATGCGCATCCATACGCTCATTTTCATAGGTTATTTTCGTTATCGCCAGCAGAACCTTCTGAACATTGTCCTTAGAGGATGATTTTTTGGTAGTGATGAGGAACAAGAGGAACAAGGGAGGAATGGCAATGCTCCAGCCAAGGACTCCGTAGTTTATCTCTTGGGTTATGTAGGTATCAACAGGGATCTCAATCGCCATTGCGACAACCACTTTTGAAACAAACACGGAAAGCGTGCTGAAAAAGGCGGCTCTCTTCATTCTGCTTTTGAGCTTTTTCAGTCTGACATCGTAAGCCTCAGAGACCGCCTGCTCAAATTGTTCCGGGTTTCCCGCTATTTCAGAAAAGTTAGTGGGATGATCCGAAATGATATCTCCCAAAAGCAGATACGGAGTGTCTAAGCGCTCAATAATCTGATAGAACTTCTCGCGCAGGGGGTGGCGCAATATGCCGTCAATGGATGAAATAATCTGAGCGAGCTTTTGAGAGATTCCGGAAAGCTCTCCCTGGGAAACATTGCTCCAATTCGGATAAAAGCGCTCCAAAACATGCAGAGAAATGGTTGCTTCATCCAGCTTAAACAGCGCCCGCTGAACTCCCGTAAATATCTGCAGTTTTCTTTCTTCTTCCGAGATTTTGGCGGCATCCCGCTGGCGGATCTGAAGGGATTTCTCCATATCCTCAGACATGAATGCGATAAGGGCCTTCTCTCTCAGGGGAGGCGCGAGAGTTTCTTCTATCTCGCATGCTCCAATACCGTGGAGCCATTGTTCAAGATGCGAGTATTCTTTTCGGGTTGCGTATGCCTTGCTGTTCTCAATCAAAAACGCGTATTTGCTGATGACGCGCTGGACCTCTTCTATCTTGCTAGTTTGAATTCTGCCGCTTGGGAAATGGCCTCCTCGGATAAGTTCAATAAGCAGGGGTTCTGCCATCTCTGCCGTATTCCCGTTGAGAAGGATGCGCCTCTTGAATATGCGCTCAATAGCAGTTTTCCTCAAGAGGTGTTCTTCCCTCCAATCCACGACCCCCCGTATTTTTTCATAGAATGAAGCTACCTTCGCCGCAACGTCGTCAACTGAAATGCACGCCGCAGTGCCATTGGGCTGAAGGCTTCTATTCCAAGTTTCGTATGATGTTAAGAGTTTTTTTGCTCCGTTAGAGAGTTCCATGCGTCTTTTCCGAGATTTCTCTGATGACTCTTGAAGAAAATTCTTGCATGCTCATTTGAACAGTGTTCCCTTTGCTTCGCGCCCGAATGCTTAGCATTTCCGTATTTTGTTCTCTTTCCCCCAAAATTACAAGATAAGGAATTTTCTGCAGTTCTCCTTCCCTGATCTTTTTCCCCAGTGTTTCATTTTCTTCCCTTACCTTTACTCTAAGATTCTTGTCTTTTCCCAACAGCGTTTCTTTAACTTTGAGGGCGAGCGGGATAAATTTGTCTGAGAGGGGAAGAACCCAGATCTGTTCCGGTGCCAGCCAAAGAGGAAAGGCTCCTGCATAATGCTCAATAAGGAAAGCGATAAACCGCTCATGAGATCCCAGGGGCGCCCGATGAATCACATACACGGGGCTGTCTTTTCCAGCCTGGTCTTTGTAGGCGAGATTGAATCTTTTTGCCGCAAGAAAATCAAGCTGGTTCGTGGAAGCTGTTTCTTCCCTGCCGATAACGCTTTTTATCTGAAAATCAACTTTCGGCCCGTAAAACGCGGCTTCTCCTTCAACCTCCATGTAGGGCAGGCCTGATTTCTTCATAATGCCCTGCAGCAGGCTGGTTGCCTTTTTCCATCCCTCTGGCATTGTCGCATACTTTTTCTTGTTTTTAGAAGGAAGAGACAAGCGCATGTAAAAATCATTGATCCCGAAGATTTTCTTGTACCAAAACTCATGAAGCTTCATGACGTTCAGAAATTCTTCTTCAACCTGGGCTTCTGTGCAGTAAATATGGGCGTCGTTCTGCGTGAAGCCGCGGACCCTTAAAAGGCCTGCCAAGGTTCCTGAAAGCTCATACCGGTACACGGTTCCGTATTCTGCGTAGCGAATCGGCAATTCCCGATAACTTCTTGGCTGAGAGCGGTAAATCATGTGCGTGTGCGGGCAATTCATTGCTTTCAAATAGTAGTTTCCGTCATCAAGCTTCATGGGAGGGTACATGCTCTCTGCATAGTAGGGGATATGGCCTGACATTTTGTATAGGTCTTCCTTGGCAATATGCGGGGTTGCCACTCTCTGATATCCCCATTCCTTTTCCACCTCCTTTGCGTATTTCTCAATTTCATCCCGCACAATCGTGCCGTTGGGAAGCCACAAAGGAAGCCCAGGGCCTACTTCAGGGGCAAAGGCAAACAGCTTGAGTCTTTCTCCCAGGATTCTATGATCCCGCTTTTTTGCTTCAGCCTGCTGCCAGAGATATTGCTCAAGCTCTTTCTTTGTTGCAAATGCGGCTCCGTAAATGCGGGTAAGCATTGGGCGTTTTTCATCTCCTCTCCAGTATGCCCCTGCAACAGAGGTAAGCTTAAAAGCTTGCAAGGGAAGTTCTTTGGTATTTTTCACATGTCCTCCTCTGCACAGATCCAGAAATACCTCACCCGTGTATACCATGCCTACCTTTTTCGCTTTTAAATCCTTAATGAGTTCAAGCTTGTAAGGCTGTTTGAGCTTTTTAAAATGCAGGGCTGCTTTTTGAGAAGTCCAAAGCTCTTTTTTGAAAAGAAGATTCAAAGACGCGATTTTCCGCATTTCAGCTTCAATGCGGGGGAGATCGGATTCCGCTATTTTTATGTCTCCGAAATCATAGTAGAAGCCATTCTCAATGACAGGCCCTATTCCGAGCTTTGCCTTCGGATAGAATTTTAATACGGACGTAGCCAAGAGATGGGCAAACGAATGGCGTATGTTTTCAATAGATCCCTCTTTTTCCATATGTAGTATAGTGTATCACAGTTCTGCTGTTTCTAACACCTCCTCTATTTCTTCTGCAACAAACTTCTTATCTCCGTTTCGCTCATCAAGCCTTCCTCCGATAAGCACAATCTTGTTTTCCTGAAACAAAGAAGGGTTAGTTTCAATGAGCGAGGGAAACACCACAACTTCTATTTTCTCTGTAAGATCTTCCAGCCCCAGAAACAGCATGGGCTTTCCGGTTTTCGTCAGGATTTTCTTAACAGAAGAGATGATTCCTCCGATGCGGAACCGCTTTCTGGCTTCCAGCGTCTGGTAAAACGAAAGCTTGGAAATGGGGAATGTCCGCTTTTCCAGAATATTTCTAATCCTTTTCAAGGGATGCGAGCTTACATACAGTCCCAGGAGCTCTTTTTCCCAAATGAGCTTTTCTTTTTCCGTTGCGGGTTTTGACTCTTCAAGCTTGATGACGGCAGAAGACGGCTGCAAAGATCCAAACAGGGATTTCTGGGTGCTTAGAGCAAACCTTGCTGTTTCTCTGGAAATCTCCAGAAGTTTTTCCAGGTTCAAGAGAATCTGGTTTCGTTCTGCAAACTGGTCAAAGGCTCCGGCTTTCGCCAGACTCTCCATTGATTTTTTGTTCAGATCCTTGGATTTCACGCGCATGACGAAATCCTGTATGGAACTGTATGGGCCGTGATCTTTTCGTTCCTGGATAATGGCCTGCACGATTCCTTCTCCGACATTCTTGATTGCCAGAAGCCCAAAGCGTATCTGGTTTTTCTCCGGGACCACGGAAAAGTAGCTGAAGCTTTCATTAATGTCGGGAGCTAAGACTTCAATGCCCATTTTCTTTGTTTCTTCAATCAAAAACGCAATGCGTTCTGTATCGTTGCGCTCTGAGGTTAGGAGGGCTGACATGAATTCCACGGGATAGCGGGCTTTCAGATACGCAGTCTGGTAAGCGATAATCGCATAAGCCGTAGAATGGGATCTGTTGAAACCGTAGCGGGCAAAGGGCAATACCCATTCCCATATCTTGTTTGCGATTCTTTTGTCTATGCCGTTTTTAGCCATTCCCGAAACAAGCTTTTCTTTTTGTTCAAGCAGGAGGCTCATGATCTTTTTCCCGACAGCTTTTCTCAAAACATCTGCCTCAGCCAAAGAGAACCCCGCAAGATCCCTTGCTATTCTCATCAATTGCTCCTGATAAATGCAGATTCCCTGAGTTGATTCCAGTATGGGCTTTAATTTCGGATGCAGGTATTCAATGTTTTTCCTTTTGTGCTTTCTCGCGATGTAATCCGGGATCAGCTCCATGGGGCCTGGCCTATACAAAGCAATCATGGCAATGATGTCTTCAAGCTCAGTGGGTTTTAATTCTTTGAGATACCTGCGTACTCCATCGCTTTCCACTTGGAATATGCCAATCGTGTTCGCTTCCTGGAACAGTTTGTATACTTTAGGATCATCCAAAGGAATTTCTTCAATGTTGAGATTTCTTCCGTATATGGCATAAATGCGCTTTAAGGTGTCTTCAATAATGCTTAAGTTTTTAAGCCCGAGAAAATCCATTTTCAGCAATCCCATGTCTTCAATGGAATGCATTTCATACTGAGTGACAATGGTATTTTCAGCTTGGGAAGGATGCTGCAAAGGCGTGAAGTTATCCAGGGGTTCAGGAGCTATCACAACTCCGCAGGCATGCGTGGAAGCGTGGCGCACTACGCCTTCCAGCTTCTTTGCAAGATCAATGAGCTTTGCCGCTTTTGCTTCGTTTTTGTACAGCTCTTTGAATTCGGAAACCTTTTCCAGGGTATCCTTGAGCGTAAATCCAAAGGGGATCATTTTCGCAAGCTTGTCGCAGTACAGATACTCGTATCCCAAAGCCCGCCCCACGTCTCTGATAACAGCGCGCGAAGCCATGGTTCCAAACGTGATGATTTGAGCAACATGGTTTCTCCCGTATTTTTCTGAAACATACTGGATAACTTCATCTCTTCTTAAATCGGTAAAATCAAGATCAATGTCCGGCATGGAAATTCTTTCCGGATTCAGGAATCTCTCAAACAGAAGATTGTACTTTAAGGGATCAATGCCTGTGATTCTTAAAAGATACGCAACCAGAGATCCTCCCACAGATCCTCTTCCGGGGCCCACAACAATGCGGTGATCTTTTGCCCATTTCAC
>JACOVZ010000018.1 GCA_016177065.1 Candidatus Wildermuthbacteria bacterium
AGAAGAATGGTAGGAAGGACTCCCGGGCACATTGTCGCGACCAGGCCTTTAAGAAAGGGCGTGATCTCGGATTTTGAAGTGACAGAGCAGATGCTCAGGTATTTTATGGAAAAGGTCACCAGAAAGAGGTTCTTCCTGAGTTTGGGTCCCAGGGCTATCATTGGAATTCCTTTCGGCGTCACCGAGGTTGAACGCAAGGCTGTACGCGATGCCGCGCTGAATGCGGGAGCAAGGGAAGTGTTTCTCATTGAAGAGCCCATGGCGGCCGCCATAGGAGCCAGGCTGGTGGTGCAGGAAGCCGGAGGAAATTTTATCGTAGATATCGGAGGGGGAACAACGGAAGTTGCCGTGATCTCTCTTGGAGGCATTGTGCTTGCAAAATCATTGCGCATAGCCGGCGACAAGCTGAACGAAGACATCATGCAGTTCGTGCAAGAGCAGTACAAGCTCTTAATCGGGGAGAGGACTGCTGAAGCCATTAAGATAGGGATAGGGTCTGCCTACCCCTTAAAAGAGAAGAAAGAAATGCCTTTGCGGGGAAGGAATCTCGTGACCGGGCTTCCCGAAGAAATCATGGTGTCAGACGAGGATATCAGAAAGGCGATGGAGCGGTCTGTAAAGCAGATAGTCAACGAAGTCAAGGAAACCGTGGAAGAGACGCCTCCGGAACTTCTTTCTGACATTATGACCAACGGCATTTTCCTTTCAGGAGGAGGGGCTTTGCTGAGAGGTTTGGATACGCTTATCACCAAGGAAACCAAGATGCCCACGAGAGTAGTGGAAGATCCTTTGACTGCAATGGTGCGGGGAGCCGGCTTGGTTCTTGAAAATCTTAACGAACTGGAAGAGGTCCTTGTGGAAACCAAGGATCTTCCTCCCCCGAGATAAGTATGATCACGCGAGAAGAAGTAGAACATATTGCAATGCTTGCCAGATTGAGGCTGAAGCCTGAGGAGATTGCGAAATTCCAGAAAGACCTTTCTGGCATTTTGGACTATTTCAGCATTTTAAAATCAGCAGACACTTCAAAGACTGAACCCATGACGCATTCAATAAAACTTGAAAATGCTTTAAGAAAAGACGAACCCCTTACAGGAACTTCTGAAGATGCCGTAAAACTCGCTTCTATGGCTCCAGAAAGCGATCAGGGATACCTGAAGGTTCCCGGCATATTCCAATGAACATTGAATCTCAGACAGTGCAGTCAATACGGCAGGGTCTTGTAAGAAAGGAATTCTCCGCTTTGGAAATTGCGAAGGCTTTCTTAGATTCCATAAAAGACAAAGAAAAGGATATCAACGCGTTTATCCAGGTCACAGAGGATCTTGCATTGCATCAGGCCAAAGAGATTGATGCCAAGATTTCTCGGAATGAAGATTTGCCTGAGCTTGCGGGAGTTCCATGCGCCATTAAAGACGCGATCCTTGTTTCAGGAGAAAGATGCACCGCAGGATCTCAGATGCTCAGGGACTACATTGCTCCTTATGATGCAACAGTTGTTTCAAAGATTAAAAAAGCAGGGGCTCTGATTGTGGGCAAAACAAATATGGATGAATTTGGCATGGGAGCTTCCACGGAAAACTCTTCTTTTGGAGTTGTGAAGAATCCGCACGACCTTTCAAGAGTTGCAGGAGGAAGCTCAGGAGGGTCTGCCGCAAGCGTTGCGGCCAAAGAATGCGTTGTTTCTCTTGGAGAAGATACGGGCGGCTCCATCAGGCTTCCCGCTTCTTTTTGCGGGGTCGTTGGATTAAAGCCCACATACGGAGCAGTGTCCCGCTATGGAGTTATTGCGCTTGCGTCTTCTTTAGATCAAGTCGGGCCGTTTGCAAAAACCGTTGGAGATGCAGAAACCGTGTTTCATGTAATTCGCGGCAAGGATCCCTTGGATGCGACATCTGTTGATCAGAATCTTTCTCATGGGAACAGAGATATGCAGGATCTCAAGATAGGAATTCCAAAGGAATATTTCGGAGAAGGGCTGAATTCCGAAGTGGAGAAAGCTGTAAGACAAGCTCTTGGAAAACTGGAAAGCATGGGAGCTAAGATTGTGGAAGTTGAATTGCCCCACGCAAAATACGCTCTCGCAGCTTATTACGTCGTGAACACATCTGAGGCGTCTGCAAATCTTGCCAGGTATGACGGCATGCGGTATGGATTTTCAAAAAGAGAAAACAATGATCTGCTTGCATCGTATCTTGACTCAAGAGGCGAATCCCTTGGCCCTGAAGTGAAGCGCAGGATTATGCTGGGAACATACGCTTTATCTGCGGGGTATTATGATGCATACTATGTAAAGGCCTTGAAGATCCGCACGCTCCTGAAACAGGATTTTGAAAAAGCGTTTGAAAAGGCAGATATAATCGCAGGGCCCGTAAGTCCGATTCTTCCTTTCAAAATAGGAGAGAAAACGCAGGATCCCCTTGCAATGTATCTTGTGGACATATACACGGTTCCCGCGAACTTGGTAGGATTGCCTGCAATTTCTCTTCCCGCTGGAACAGCAGGAAACTTGCCTGTGGGCCTTCAGCTTATTGCCAAGCCTTTTCAAGAGCAGGTATTGTTTCAAGCGGGAAAGGCGCTTGAATTGTCATAACGTATATGGAAAAAAATTCAGTAGAAAGCATTTTTCAATTTCTTTCCGTTGTCAATAATCCCGGGCTCCAGGACGCTCTTTTGCTTCCAAAGTTTATTCTCGGCAGCATTGGCTTGTTTTTCCTGTTTTTCATCATATTCGCAATTTTCAAGTCAAGCTGGATACGGTATCTTATCGTCACAGACGCGAAAGAATTCCTTACATTCCGGGCATTTGGAGTCAGAAAAATGGCCCAGAGGTGGCAGAAGGCTTTAGCCAGACTTCAGACCGCAAACGAAGCAGAATACAAGCTTGCCATTATTGACGCAGATTCAATGCTTGACGAGTCTTTGAAGCGCCTGGGATTCGGAGGGGCAAACCTGGAAGAGAGATTGAAGCTTCTTACTCCGGTGATTCTTCCTAATGTAAAAGACGTGGAGCGGGTTCATGCTTTGAGGAACAACATTGTTCATGATCCCAATTTCATACTCTCTCTTGATCAGGCGAGGGATGCAATGGAAGTGTATGAAAAAGCGTTCCTCGGCCTTGATTTGATTTAAATTCTCTGGTAATCTACATTGTACGATGGTTCATACCGGGCCTTCGCCTCTCGCCTTTGCTGGCTGTTGCTTCAAGCGGGCTTGCCCGCCGAAGCGGCTACGGCCCGCGAAGGCGGGGTGGTGTAGCAGTTGCATGGGAGGCCCATAACCTCTCGGTCGCCGGTGCAAATCCGGCCCCCGCAACACGCATATTGAAAAGTTATTATATTTCCGGGAGTTTCTTCACGGAAACCGAGGACGGTTTCCTAAAACTCCCGCCAAAAACAAGCAGTTGTTTTTGGCCCCATCATCTAGCCTGGTCTAGGATGTCAGATTCTCATTCTGAATACACCGGTTCAAATCCGGTTGGGGCCGCC
>JACOVZ010000021.1 GCA_016177065.1 Candidatus Wildermuthbacteria bacterium
GAGAGAACTTCCAAACGATTATTAGGACTCGTAGTGCCAATACCCGTGTTCCCCTGCACAATCAGCCCATCTGATGGAGGAGTGGTGGTTGAATAGGTGGAGCCGATCCCCACTCCGTCAGCAAAACCAACTCCAAATCCTGTGGTGTCAATGGTGAAGAATCCTGTACCGGCATGCGAAAGATCGGTGTAGTTGGAGGAATCTGCGGAAAGCCTGAGCTGGGGGCCTGAACCAAACACATCAAGACGGCGGGCAGGAGTAGCTGTACCAATGCCAATAAACCCGTCGCTTCCTTGAACAAACAGAGCATTTGCAGCTCCCACTCCTTCAACTCTGAAGTCAACATCGCTGCCAGAATCGTTTACCGCAACAGAGCCTATTCCCTGCAAATTGATAAGTCCTGTGGAGGTTACGGTCAAAGCGCCATCTGAACCAGTGGCAAAATCCGTATAGCTTACTGCCGAACCATTGGAATCATTGTAGGTAAGGCGAAGATTATCCCCAGTGGCGTGGTTGATCTCCAGAGCTGCGTCTGGAGCTGTGGTGCCAATGCCTGTGTTCCCCTGCACAATCAAGCCGTCAGACGGAGGAGTTGTTGAAATGTATGATGACCCAATGGAAAGTCCATCAGCCAGCCCTATGCCAAACCCTGTTGTATTAATGGTGAAAAATCCTGTGCTTGCGTGCGAAATATCCGTGTAGTTTGAGGAATCTGCGGAAAGGCGGAGCTGGGGGCCTGCGCCAAAGAGATCCATGATCCTTGCGGGGCTTGCAGTTCCAAGCCCAATTCTGTTGTTTGAAGCGTCAATGTACAAAGTTCCAGAATCAATGTTCAAAGAATTCGGCAAAGCCAGCGTGCTTGCTCCAAACTGAATCGTGTCTGCCGCTTCGTTTCCAAGAATAGTGTTTCCCGTAACGCTCAAGGCGGAAAGCTCGGTAGTGCCCCCTGAAATACTGGATCCCCCCTGAGCCGTGAGAGTTCCGGTAATGGTAATGTTTCCGGAAGCATCAAGCGTTACCTGCGCAACATCACTACTGTTTAACACCTTAACGGTTCCTTTGGTTTCAAGATTTCCCGAAGTGTCAACCGTGAGGTTGTTCAAGGCAGAGGTTCCAACATTGAAAGAAGAGGTAAGTTTTACAGGCGAGTTGAAGAAAGACTCTGCGTTCACGGTGAACTTGCTTGCGGAGTTGTTCGTTTCTCCAATGGTTGCAGACAGCCCGACTCCCAAATCTTTGACTCCTCCGAATGCCGCTCCTACAGAGCCCGCGCTCACGCTTCCTGCAACCTGAACTCCGGAAGACCCGATGTATACCGGAGCATTAACCGCGTAAGACGAAGGAGGAGAAGACTGAAGTTTTGAGGCAATGCGCCTGAATTCGTCTATGTCTCCCTTCCAAATGAGAATGCCCTGCACTTGCGAGCGCAGTTCGTTCAACTCCTTGTTGTCCACCGCGACAACCGTTCGCACGGTCTCGCGCTGAACAGCTTCTGCAGTTCGTGAAGATGCTTGCTCTCCCTGAATAGATTTCTCTTCTTTAACTGTTTCAGGAACAACTGCGACATTTTCTTTCTGAGCAGATGGGACTTTTATGAAACTGAAAGTCTTCAGCCCCTGCGCAAGCCCTTCTTTGAATTCTTGAACGCCGTCCTGCATTCTGCTTACGCTCTTTGCAATGCTCCTTTCTGCGGCATTATTAATATTTTCATATCCCCGAGCCAAAGAGTTGAAATCTTTTTTCAGCCTCTGTTCAACGAACTGATTCGCTCTAAAATAGGCATCGCTGATTGAAGCAGGAAGGTCTGAAACAAAACGCTCCACTGCGGCCGGAGAACGAATGCCGTAATCAAATCCTTCTGCAAATTGCGATGCTCCGGATTCCAAAGTCCGCATTGCCGAAGGAAAACCAGAATCAAACCCCTGAGAAAATTCTTGCGTGAAATTCCCAACACTCCGCAACGCGAGAGGTAAGCCCGCATCAAATCCTTCAGAGAATTGCTCCACTCTTAAAGAAACAGTTTTGAAAGAATCCTGGATTCCTTTGTCAAATCCTGCTGCGAATTCCTGAACTTTCTGATTCGCTTTCTGATAGGCCTCAGCCAGTCCGTCTTTTCCAAGCGCAATTCCCGTTGCAGTAAGAATCACGAGGGCAGAAACCATCACAAGCCTCATGAGCGGAATGGATTTTTGCAAAAGAATCTGTCTTTCCTTAAAAAGATCCTCAATGGGCAAATTCGCAGGCGCCTCTACGTGCTTGTGATTTCCGTTCCCGTTTTTTACATTGTTCTTGAATTCTTCAGCATTGCCGACATATTCATAAAACCATTCCTTTGTTGTCACCCAGTTTCTTCCGATTTTCACCGCTTGAAGTTTTTTCTGCCTCGCGCGCAAACTCAAATATTCCTGCGAATACGCTCCGAGCTTTGACGCTTCTTCCAGGGAAATATATTGCTTTGGAATTTCTCTGTCTTTCATCTTGACAAAGTCTTTTTTTCAGATAAAATAAAAAACGAAAACCCCAAGGAGAATCTCCCTTTTGGCCCCCAAATCCTTAAGGAATACTTCTTGCGGGTTTTCATTTTTATCTGCTCACATGCATTACTATATTATCCGATAACCAAAAAACCCCGTCAAGGGGGGTACATGTGGATATCCGATATTGCGGGATAAAGCTCAGGAATGCGACCTTATACTCTGCAAAAAGCCCAGAATTATGTACTGAGATATCAAAGAAGACCCTCCATAGCTCACAAAAGGCAGGGATAACCCCACTATTGGGAGCAATCCCAGGTTCATTCCAACATGAACAGCAAACTGAGCAATGATCACAGCGGCAAATCCAGTCGCAAAAAGGCGCGGAAAGTTGCTTTCAGCATGAATTCCAGCCTTAAAAATACGCCAAAGAAGCGCTATAAACAGGGAAAATAGAGCTAAAACGCCTGCAAATCCGAATTCTTCAGCAATAGAGGCGAAAATGAAGTCAGTCTGAGGCTCTGAAAGGAAATGATACTGGGTCTGAGTGCCCTGCCCAAATCCCTGGCCAAGCATGCCTCCGTTCCCAATGGCTACTTTAGACTGCAATTGGCTCCAACCAATGCCCAGAGGGTCTAATTCTGGCTCTATAAACGATAAAATACGGTCTTTCTGGTAATCATGCAATACAAGAGTCCATCCTAAAGAGAAAATAAGCGCTCCCGAGATTAAAAGCAGAAGAAAGTGCTTTATTCGTATCCCGGAAACCAAGAGCATTGCTATCCAAAGAATAATGAGAACCGAGGCTGATCCCAGGTTTGGCTGAAAAAATACGAGAACTGCCGGTATAAGGAAATATGTTCCAGAAAGGACAATATGTATAAAACGGTGTATTTCTCTATGCCTGTCAGAAAAATATTTTGCGACGAAGATGATAAGAATCAGCTTCATAAACTCTATCGGATCTGCCGATATTCCCCCGATTCTATACCATCCTTTTGTGCCTCTTGTTTCTGGAGCAAAGATAAAAAGCCCTATTAAAGCCAAAATTCCTATGAAATAAAGAAAAATAAGAATAAAAGAGCGATTTTTTAATACCCTCCAATCAAAAAATGATACCAAGATCATAAGAATAAA
>JACOVZ010000005.1 GCA_016177065.1 Candidatus Wildermuthbacteria bacterium
GCAATACGCTTACGAATCCAGACATGGGAGCAGCAAGCGTGCCGACAAATCTTGAAAGCAGCTGTTCTCTGGAAGGAAGATTCGCCAGTTCCTGCAGCGCTCCTGCTTCGTACACCATGTTTTCAAAGTACCCTCCCAGAACCTTCAGACGCGGATTTGCCTTTGCGAACTGGTAGGCGCTTTTAATAGCTCCCAGGGGCTCTTGGAAGGCAAATACAGCAGCTACTTCCCCTTGGAGCTGTTTGGCGTCCAGGGGGACGTTTTTCTCCTGCAGAGCCCTCTGGAACAGGGTTTTCTTGACAACCTGGAGCGTTGCTCCCAGCTGTTTTAACTGCTTTCTGAATCCAAGAAGCTCCTTTACCTTAATCCCCGCAAAGTCCACAAAAACCATAGCCTTTTGCTTATCAAGGTTTTCCCGGATTTTCTTCAGTATTTCTTCTTTTTGCGCTTTTGTTTTCGGCATGATTCAATATATTCACCATAAATAAAAATCTGTGTTTCCACAGACAAAAAGCAGATTGCTTTCCTCGACGGGTCTTATTGTTTGCCCGTTGTCTATGGAATATAGCCATAGTACTTCCAAGGGCAATATTTGTCAATACCTATTTGAGATACTTCGCTTTTGCAATGTTGTGCTCTTCTAAAGTCTTGCTGAAAATAGTTTCTCCCTCCTTTGTGGAAAGATAGTACCAGTACGGGCTTTCTTGCGGATACAGCGCGGCCTCAATGCTTTCAAGCCCCGGGTTTGCAATAGGAACTGCAGGAAGGCCTCGTTCTTTGTAGGTGTCAGGAGCCGCATCCACTTGCAAGGCAATGCCGTGTTCCAGCCGTTTCCACAAGAGTCCTGAAGCGATCTTCTTATCTTGGAACGTTTGAAGCTCTCGTTCAAGTAATGAAGCCATGACTACGATCTCATTGATCGTTTTGCCTTGTTTCAGAGCTTGCCGCCTGAATGCATCGCTGAATTTCTTATCAAAGTTTGAGCGCATCATTGAAATGATTTCTTCGTTAGATGCGAAATACCTCACATGATAAGTATCAGGAAATAGATATCCCTCTAAATCCGCTGAAATATCCATAACTCGTCCTTTCTTCACAAAGTATTCCTTAATATCCTCAATATTCCATCCCTCCAGGATCGTGAAGTATTCTTTCGCAACGTCTCCCTTCGCGATTTTGAACGCTATTTCGTTTGCGCTCATTCCAGGGCCCAGGATATATGTTCCTGCCTGAAGTCTATGGGAAATCCCAAGAGTAAGGGTGTACGCGCGGAATACCGGAGCTGAGCGTATAAGCCCCTGCTGTTCAAGGGCATAGGAAATCTCCCGGGTCCCCTCCCCTTTTGCCGCTTCAAAAGTCATGCGTTCTGCTGACCCCGGCTTTGCGGGAAGAAATATCATCAGCACAAGGAAAAACAGTATTGCGCATACAATGCCGAAAATCACGCGCGCTGTTTTTCTTCTCAAAGATATGCTCATACGAAAGGCACGAAAGCAAATCCCGGGTATTCTTCCTCTTGAAACTCGTCCTTGCTGTTTTTCGTGAATACCCAGATTGAGTTCTTAATAGGCGCCACTATCTTGCCTCCCCGAGCAAGCTGCTCTTTCCAGGCGTTGGGCAGCTCTTTCTTTGAAAGGCTTGCTGATACAAGGATTCTGTCATACGGAGCTCCTTCTGGATATCCGTGAGATCCGTCCTGGCATAGGTATTTCACAATTCCCTTTTCAATGAATCCGTAAGAAGCAACATTCTTTTCTCCGAATTTTGCAAGCTGAGGGATGATTTCAATGGCTATGACTTTGCCTTTTGTCCCTGCGATTTTTGCAAGCAACGCCGTTGTCCATCCGGATCCCGCTCCAATATCCATGATTTTTTGGCCAGGTTCAGGATTGAGCTTCTCAAGCATAAACCGGACCACTTCAGGCTGGGATATGGTTTGATTAAATCCAATGGGCAGGGCTTCATTTAAAGACGCAAAAGGTTTCATGTCTTGGGGGATAAAATCCTCCCTGCGGATATCTTTAAACGCTTGTTTTAGCGCGATGTTCATGCGCAAGCTTTTTCAGCTGCTTTCTGATTTTGAACTTTGCCAGAGGGCTTATTCTGTCAATAATGAGAAGCCCGTTGAGATGGTCAATCTCATGCTGGAATATGCGGGCTCCCAGCCCTTCTGCGCGGATAAGCACTTTTTCCCCTGATATGGTATGGGCTTCCACTTCCACCTCCTTTGCCCTCCGTATTTTCAAAAATATGCCAGGAAGACTTAAGCATCCTTCCTCGTCAGTTTCCCGTTTCTTTGCCATTTTCACAATTCTGGGGTTTAAAAAGACATGGTTCGCGTCCGCGTCTTTCACAATGATCATGCGCTCTGCGATTCCAACCTGGGGGGCCGCAAGCCCCACTCCTTCGTTTCTATCCATGGTATATCCCATGCGAGACAGCGCCTTTGCAACAGAGGGCGTTATGCGTTTCACTTCAAGAGATTTCTCTTTCAGCAGAGGGTTTGGATATATTACAAGAGGAAATTGCTTCATGGGTGTGGAAAAATTGCTTGGAGGGATCTCTTGCTATTGGTATACTGTATCAATGCTCAATAAAGGTCGACTATTCAGATTAATTCTATAGTACATCATACTTTAGCATGCCACAATCATTAGATTTTCTTGGGACAACCCAGATGCAGTTTATCGTCATCCTTATTGGAGTTGACGTCATTCTTGGAATCTTGGGGTCTGTCGTAAAGAAAGAATTCCGATTTGGAAAGCTTGCGAAGTTCATGCATGCTCCTGTGCTGGGATACATCTTTGGATTTGCAGTGCTCAGCCAAGTTGCAGCAGAGCTTCCTCAGCTGGCTTTTGTAGCACAGGGCGCCTACATCCTTATCATTGTCGCCTTGATTGCTTCCGTATTCCGCAATCTCAACAAGCTTGGATTGCCTTTGCCTGGAGCAGAAAAGATGTAGTTTTTGCTTCAAAAAATAGCCCCGTCTTTTATGGCGGGGCTGTTTTAGTTTAAAGAACTTTCGCTAAAGGAGCTTGAAGAGCTTCTGGTCCTTGAACCTCAATAAGTCTAAGGTCGCGCAGTTTGGCAATAACGAGTTTAACGCATTGCCATCCTGTGTTTTTTTCGTCCCGATCCATCCACTTCACAACAATTTGAGTATCATGGTTTCCTGCTAGAAGTATTACTTCTTCTGAGAATCCACTCTTATTCGCTGAATCAGGGTAGAACTCAAGATCTCCTTGGTATCCTTTTTGCAAGAGAGGGAGCAGAAGTTGAATCATCTGACTTATGCTTAAGGGGTAGGGACAGTCAAAGCGTACTGTTTCGGGACGCCTCCATTCTCCTAAAAGCAAAAGTTGTCTTTCTAGAAGTCCACTCAGTTTAATCTCCAAGGGCTGTGTTTTAAGGGACTGAGTTTGCACCAACATCTCAACATGAGGGATAACTTCTAGAAGAGTTGGAGGCGCTTTTAATACTCCCCACTTTAGAGCCCACCCTTGCAAAATCTCGTTCAGAATCCTTATACCTTTTTCAGGGGATTCCACGAGAAAAGCAATTCTGTTATCCATGATAAAATCCTCACTTTCTTTTGCTGGGTTTACTTAACTGCATCTTATTCTAGTAAAATAAAAAGTCAAGGATAACCAAAAAAATCGCCTTTATGGCGATTCTTTGGTTTTTGCGGGGGCGGTAGGACTTGAACCTACAGTCCGGGATTTGGAGTCCCGTGGTTTGCCAGTTAACCGACACCCCCAAATTTTATAAAAAATGCCTTTGCGGTTTCTAATAACTGTCTTGCTACTACATTGCTGAAATATCTAATGTTTATGCAACCTTCGTAATTTTTCCGAATTCTCTTTCCGGTATTTTCCTTTAAATATGTGGATAACTTGGCTAAACCAAGGATGAAGCTATCTCTTTGATTCTTTGTGTTTTGTGTGCTTCCTGCAGTGCCTGCAGAAACGCTGAAGCTCAATCTTCTGCTCTCCTTCCTTCTTTTTTGACATCTTTGACTTATGAAGGGAATAATTCAAAGCTTTGCATACCGTGCACTGAAACTTCACATATGCTTTTCTTCTTGTTGCCATACTGTTTTGTTAAGAAATTATGAGCCAATGGCCAGGATTGAACTGGCGACCTACTCCTTACCATGGAGTTGCTCTACCACTGAGCTA
>JACOVZ010000020.1 GCA_016177065.1 Candidatus Wildermuthbacteria bacterium
CCTCAAAACTTAGCTGGGCTTCATTATCGCATTCCGGCTTATGGGCAGTTCCCTGCTGCAGCGCAACAATCCCAACTGCCTGTTTTATTTGATTCTCATAAGCTAAAAATGCGCGTGCGATTTCTTTGTCTCCAGTATACCACAGAGAAATCTTGTCTTTGGGCTGGTATCCCGCCTCTTTTCTCATGTCTTGGATTTTCCGCATGATCTCGCGCGCCATACCCTCCTCTCTCAGCTGAGAGGTTATGGCAGTATCCAATTGAACTTCTTCTTTAATGCCGGGATCAAATACTACCTCTTTCACGTTCACCTCCTGCTGAATAAGCTCAAGAATGTCTTTCGCTATCTTCTGCTCTTTTTTGACCCTCAGCTGAGCCAAGGGCTGCCGTACCCGTATTGAAGCCTTAGCTCTTTCAGCCAATGCTTTTGCGACGATTTCCCGGGCCTGTTCCATTTGGTGTTCAAGAGTCTTGTCTTGTTTTCCCGGCTTTGGCCAATCTTGAAGATGCACGCTTTCCTTTGCAGATCCCAGATTCTCAAATAGCTGCTCGCTGAGAAACGGCATGAATGGAGCGCACAGCTTTGCTGTTGTCTCAAGCACAAGTTTCAAAACTTCTGAAACTTCCAAAAGATCTTCTTTGCTTTGAGGATTTTGGAATCTTGAGCGGGATCTTCTGATATACCACAGAGAAAGATCCTGCACCGTAAAGTCTTCCAATCTCCTCGCAGCTCTCGTAATATCGTAGGCATCTAGGTTCAAAGAGATTTCTTTTACTGCAGAAGCAAGCCTTGAAAGAATCCACTGGTCCAGCGCGTTCTTGTTTTTTACAATGCGTTTCTTTTGGCCAGATTTTGCCGCATACGTTTCAAAAAACACAAAGCAGTTCCACAGAGTAAGCATAAATCTTCTCGTAACCTCCTGAATGTCTTTCTCAGAAAAGAGCTTGGGGTCTCCCGGGTTGTTGAAGCTGTAGAAATACCAGCGGGAAGCATCAACCCCATATGTTTTTGCAATATTCCAGGGATCCACAATGTTCCCTTTTGACTTTGACATCTTCTCTCCTTTTGCATCCAGGACGTGGCCCAGAGAAATGACGTTTTTGTAAGGAGACTTGAACCCTAAAAGCGTAGACACTGCCAAAAGGGTGTAAAACCACCCGCGGGTCTGGTCAATTGCTTCAACAATATAGTCTGCGGGGAAAAATGCAGGTGGTTTCGGATTTTGGATTTCGGATTTCGGATTTTCAGCGAAAGGCCAATGACCTTGCGCGAATGGCATAGCCCCTGAGTCGTACCAGACATCAACAACTTCTTTCACTCTCTGCATGGTTCCTTTCAGGCATTTGGAGCAAGAGAATACCACTTCATCAACATAGGGTCTATGAAGATCAAGCTCCATTTGATCATTGTAAGGGAGCAAGGCGAAGGGCAGCTCTCTCCATGTGCCAGTGGCAAGGCCTTTTTTCTTACCCTTGAGATACTCTACAATTTCTTCCCTGCTGAACCCTTGCACCATTGTTTCAAGCATCAGTAAAGGATCCTGGTGGCTGATAATCACAATATTTTTTGAAGAATGCTTTTGATTTATCTCTTTTAAGAATCCGTACATTCTGCGCTGCATATCCTGCCAGCTTTCGCCCTGAGGAGCAGGTTCCGTAAACCTTCTCAGGTAGTGTTCAAGCTTTGTTTCCTCCGGTCTCCCGTATATCTTCCCAAACTCATTCAAGGGTTTTCCGTTGAGAATCCCCACGTCCCATTCCCTCAGTCTTGCATCAAAGACGGGCTGAATGCCAAGCTCTTTTCCGAGAATCTCTGCTGTTTCTTTTGTCCGCATGAGATCTGAGGAGAAAATCATGCCAATCTTTTTCTTTTTTAGCTCCTTTGCGGATTTTGCAACCTGCGCTCTGCCCTTTTCAGTAAGATGGTACGGTATCTTTTCAGGCCAGCAAGCCATAACATCATTTGCAACCTGTTTCTCTGAATGGCCGTGCCGAAGAATGTAGTAGGAGTTTGTTGTAAACTTTTTGCTCTTTAACTCGTCAAGAGAACCGACAACTTCTGTGTTCTTGCATTCTCTGCACTGCCACACAGGCAAGGGAGTTCCCCAGTACCGTTCCCTTGAAAACGCCCAGTCTTTAACCTCTTTGAGCCATTCTCCCATTCTGCCTTTCTTGATATGCGAAGGGATCCAATTGATTGTGTTGTTGTTTGCAATCAAGTTCTTCTTCACTTTCTGCATATTGAGGAACCAGCTTTCCTTGGCATAGTACAGCAAAGGAGTGGAGCACCTCCAGCAGAAAGGATATTCGTGCTCATACAGCTCTTCTTTGAACAGCAAATTTCTTTGTTTCAAATCTGCAATGATGAGGGGGTCTGCGTCTTTTACGAACATGGAGCTCCATGTCCCCTTATCAAACTTGCCTTCTTCATTCACTAAATGAAGCATTGCCAGGTTTTCTTTCTTCCCAAGCTTAAAGTCATCTTCTCCGTATGCTACTGCCGTGTGCACCACGCCAGTGCCCTCTTCCATGGATACGAAATCAGCTGGCACAACCTCCCATACTTTCTTTCCGCTTTCTGGCTCCTTAAAATGGAACAAGGGGTCGTAGCGAATACCCAGAAGATCTTTTCCTTTGAATGTCTGGAGTGTTCTGTACTCTCCAAGAACTTTTGATGCAAGTTCTTTCGCAAGAATATATTTTTTTTCGTTCTGCTCAGCTACGATGTATGATTTTTCTACATTCACGGCCAAAGCAACGTTGCCAGGCAATGTCCACGGGGTTGTGGTCCACGCGAGAAAATGCGCGCCTTGGAATTTGGAATTGCCTGTGATCTTGAACTTCGCGTATACAGATCTGTCCTTCACGGTTCTGTACCCTTGAGCCAGCTCATGGGATGAAAGAGGGGTTCCGCATCTGGCGCAGTAAGGCACCACTTTGTAGTCTTTGTAGAGCAGGCCCTTGTCCCAGAACCTCTTGATGATAAACCACAAAGACTCAATGTATGAGGTATCATAGGTGATGTAGGGATGGTCCATATCCAGCCAGAGCCCAAGCCGTTCGTTAAACTTCTCCCATTCTCCTTTGTACTCCCACACTGACTTTTTGCACTCCTGGTTGAACTTTGCGATCCCGTACCGTTCAATGTCTTTTTTGGATTTTAACCCAAGCTTCTTTTCTATCTGAAGCTCCACGGGAAGCCCGTGCGTGTCCCATCCTGCTTTTCTTGGCGCAAAGAATCCTTGCATGGTCTTGTAGCGGAGGATGACGTCTTTAAAAACGCGGTTTGCCACATGGTGGAGCCCGGGGCCGGCATTGGCAGTGGGGGGACCGTCATAAAATACAAAACGAGGAGATTTCTTTCTCCTCAAAAGAGAACGCTGGAAAGTCTTTTCAGTTCTCCACTTCTTGAGAACTTCCTCCTCCAGATTCGGAAAATTCACATCCATATGATAAAAATTATCACGTTTCGGCCTGTTTTTCAATTACATCCTCTCTGGAGTTTGAATACCCAAAAGAGACAAGCTGTTCTTAATAACCTGCGCAACAGCTTGAGTAAGAAAGAGGCGGAATTCTTTTGCCTCTTTTGTTTCTGCCTGCAGAACAGAATGCGTGCCGTAAAACAGATTGTATTTCTGGGCCAAATCAAATACAAAGTTTGCAACCAGATTCGGAGAAAATCTCTCTGCGGCATCTCGCGCCACCTCCGGGAATGCATTTAACGTGCGTATAATCTCCGTTTCTTCCTTTGAAAACTCATACGCATCCCCCGCATTCCGCGGCATTGCTTCAGCTTTCTTCAGAATGCTCCTGCAACGCGCGAACGTATACTGAATGTATGCTGCGGAGTTTCCCTTAAGATTCAGAATCTTTGCCCAGTCAAATATGATGTCCCCTGAAGGATGCTGGATAAGATCATTGTATTTCATCCCTCCAATCCCAATTGCTCTTGCAACCTTTTCTTTCTCTTCTGGAGATAATCCTCGCGCAGTCTCTGACTGCCCAATGATTGCGCTCGCTTTTTCAATTGCCTCCCTGAGCACTTCTTCCAGATGAACGGTCTGCCCCTTTCTTGTTGAGAATTTCCCCTCTTGGGTGCGGTACAATCCATGGAACACATGCACGAGCTTTTCCTTTGTTGCATACCCTATCAATTTGGAAGCTGAAAACACCTGTTTAAAATGCAGAATCTGCTCGTTTCCGGTTTCAATGGCAATGATGTCCGGCTTCCACCTTTGTATCCTGTATTTCATATTCGCCAAATCTCTTGTGAAATACGTAGTGGCTCCATCTGTTTTCAAGAGCATTGCCGGGGGCAGGGCTTCTCCCGGAAACGGGACGATGAATGCCCCGTGGCTTTCATGAGCAAGCCCCTTCTTTTTGAAATCTTCCACGACTTCTTTCATTTTACCCTCAAAGAAGCTCTCTCCAATGAGGTAGTCAATGTGAACATCCAGAAAGCTGTATATCCTTTCAAACTCTTCCATGCTTACCCTTCGTATATGCTCCCAGATCATTCTTGCTTCCTTGTCTTTCATTTCCAGCTTCTTGAACCATATCCTTGCTTCTTCTTCCATGGTGGGATCTTGCTGAGCCTCTTCGTGGAATCCCACGTACAGCTTCTCAAGATCTTGCGGGGTAAGACTCTTCAGGATCTCTTTTCGTTCCTTTTCACTTTTCCCTTTTAAAAGCTTTTCTGAGAGCTGATACAGAATCTTTCCGTGGGGCGTGCCCCAATCTCCAGGGTAGTTTATGCCAATACATTCATACCCAAGAAACTTGTACAGATTGTACAAGGCTTGGCCGATCAGAGTAGACCTCAAATGCCCCACTCCGAAGGGTTTTGCAATGTTGGGGCTTGAGTACTCCACAATGATCCGCTTCCTCTCTTTTCCCGAACCATACTTCTCTTTTTCTTTCGCAATAGAAGAAAGAACCTTGAGGAAGTATTTTCTGGAAAGGAAAAAATTGATGAATCCGGGCCCCGCAACCTCCACCTTGCCAAGAAAATCAAGGCCGCGCCTGTCAAGGCTAGAAACAAGGGTTTCTGCAACCTGCCTGGGATCCTTTCCCTGTTTTTTCGCCAATACCAAGGCAATGTTCGTTGAGTAGTCTCCGTGCTCCGGATTTTCTGGGCGCTCAAACGAAACCTCCTCATTGACTGCTTTCCAGATAAGCTTTCTCAGCTCTTCGCGTATCATACTATTGATGTATAACCTTTATACCATAAAATGATCAAGTTTTGTTGTAGCTAAGAGTGCCAGATGATACAGTGAATCCAATGGATGTTCTTGCAGAAAACAGAAAAGCAAGATTCAACTACGAAATCCTGGAAACATTCCAGGCAGGCTTATCGTTGCAAGGACCGGAGGTAAAATCCGCAAGACTGGGAAGAATGCAGCTGGCGGGGTCCTATGCCGTATTCAAGGGTCATGAACTTTCCCTTGTCGGGAGCACCATTCCCCCGTATCAGCCGAACAACACGCCTTCCAATTACAAGCCGGAACGCTCCAGAAAGCTTCTGCTGAACAAAAAAGAGCTCTTGCGGCTGTCTGGAAAAGTCAAAGAGCGGGGGTTGACTTTAGTGCCCTTGAAGGTGTACAGTACTGAGGCAGGAAAGATAAAGCTTGAGATCGGACTTGCCAAAGGAAAGAAAAAATGGGATAAGAGAGAGGCTCTGAAGAAACGGGAAGCTGACCGAGAAATCAAAAGAGCGTTACGGGGGTGAGTTGCTTTGACAGAAAGAGAAAAGAAACATACGCAGGCCGAGTTTCCTGGGAGTCTCGCCAAAAATCCAGGAAGGCATTTACCTGCCAACATATTTGCTCCTCAAAGAGCATACGCATACGCCTAACAGCCTATGCCATCTGATTCATTGATTCTCAATAGATGAGTCGGGTGCCAACCTTTTGAGATGAGAAAGCCTTATTCCTTTTAGTCCTTTGAGGCTTTCAAACATTCAAGGACAACAGAGGGGATATTTTCCTGGTTCCAGTCTCCTCCTTGTACCAACCAGGATATGCCTGTAGACTATGCTCTTGGACCTTTCTGGACGGGACTTCAACGTCCCCACCTCCACCGAATTACCCTACTATCTTGCAAAAGCAGATTTTCATAAACAACAACATACGGGCTTTGCAGGTTCGCTTAATTGACGAAACCGGAAAACAACTCGGAGTTGTTCCCTTGCAGGAAGCCCTGAAAACTGCAAAGGAACGGGGGCTGGACCTTATCCAGGTCACAGAAAAGCTGGATACTCCTGTATGCAAGCTGGGAGATTACGGAAAGCACCTGTACCAGACGCAAAAAAAAGAGCGCCAGGAAAAAAAGCGCTCGGGAGGCGACTTAAAGGAAGTGCGCCTCACCTTCAATATCTCAACGCATGACATGGAAACAAGGGCTAATCAGGCTATAAAATTCCTCGCTCGGGGAGATAAGGTAAGGATTACGGTAAGGCTCAGAGGAAGAGAAAAAGCAATGAGGCAGTTTACTGAAGAGAAAATCAGATCATTCCTGAAGCTCGTGGAGGCTAAGATCCCCCTGAAGATGGAAACTGGGCTTCAGATTGAACCCCGCGGATTATCAATGATTATTACAAAGAAGTAGCGTATGCAAAAAAACAGAAAATCAATCTTGAAGCGGTTCAAGATAACCAAATCGGGAAAAATACTGAGAAGGGCGGCGGGCCAAGACCACAATCTTGCCAAGAGATCCCCGAAAAGCAAGCGGGGGCGAAGAAAATGGGTTCAGCTTTCAAAAGCCGAGTCAAGAACAATTAAAAAGATGCTCAAGTACTAACATGGTTCGCGTAAAACGTGGCGTTGCGGCCTCCAGAAGAAGAAAACTCAGCCTCAGGCTTACCAAGGGCTTCAGATGGGGAAGAAAGGCGAAATACAGGCTTGCGAAAGAAGCGCTTTTGAAGGCGTGGAAATATCAGTTCAGGGACCGCAGAAACAAAAAAAGAACATTCCGCAAACTCTGGGAAACCCAAATTTCTTCTCAAGCAAGAGCTCTTGGAATCTCCTACAGCAGACTCATCCCTCTCTTAAAAAAGAACGGAGTGGAACTGGACAGGAAAATTCTTTCTTTTCTCGCGAAAGAAAAGCCTGAAGCGTTCAAGGCAATCATTGAAAAAGTACGCCCTCATTCATAAGGATTTTCCTCTTGAAACAAGGTGGTGCGCTTTTGTGAGAAGGCGTTTTGCATTTTTGAATTTAAGCTTCATCATGGCTTCTTCAAAAGAAAGCCATACGAATCCTGCGTGCTCAAAAGAAATCTTCACCTGCGAAGTCCTGGTGCGGGCGAAGTAAAATACCACGGTCTTGAAAATTTTCCTCCCTTCAGCCTGGAAAAAATAGTTAATGGCCTCTCTGAACCCGGGAATGAATTCAAGGTCAGAAATGCCGGTTTCTTCCTGAACCTCCCTGCGGACGGTCTGCTCTTCTGTTTCTCCCTGCTCCGCATGGCCTTTGGGAAAATCCCAGTATTCCTTCTTGGACCTCTTGGTTAAAGGATAGTGAAGCAAAAGATAAAGGGGTCTTCCCCCTTCTTCCCTGCATATGATTGCTCCGGCTGATTTTTCTTTAGGCATCTTTGGTATTCTTCAATGATTTTTGAAATTTGTCCAGAGGCAGCGTATTCACAATGTCCTTTTTTTCTGCCCACCCTCTTCTTGCCTGGGCAATGCCGTAACGCAAAAGGGCAAGGTGGCTCTTCGCGTGCGCATCAGAATCAATCGCGAGCCTTGCTCCAGTTCGCACCGCCTCGCGGATATGCGTATCCCGCAAATCAAGGCGCTGGGGCTGGGCATTAACTTCAAGAATGGTGTTTGTCTTCTTTGCTTTTTGAATCACGGCTTCAATATCCAAATCGTATGAATCTCTTTTTGGCAAAGACCTGCCCGTAGGATGGAACAAAATGTCCACGTGCGGATTGCCAAGAACCCTTAGAATCCTTTCTGTCATGTCTTTTCTTGTCATCTTAAAATGCGAGTGTACCGAAGCTCCTACCACATCAAGCTTAGAAAGAACCTCATCTGAAATATCTAAGGTGCCATCTTTTCGGATATTCACCTCAGCTCCTTTCAGAATCTTTATGCCAGACACGCGTTTATTCACCCTATCTATCTCTGCCATTTGGCGAAGAAGTTTCTTCTCGTCAGATCCTGCAACCATTGCGAGGTCCTTTGTGTGATCGGTAATGGCAATGTATTCCAACCCTTGCCCCTTCGCTTCTTTTGCCATTTCTTCAATGGAATCTGCTCCGTCAGTCCAATCTGTCTGAATCTGAAGGTCTCCTTTCAAAGAACCATAGGAAATAAGAGTCGGAAGACCCTGAGTGAATGGAGTGAGCCGAAGGACAGCTTCAATCTCTCCCTGGTCTTCACGCAGTTCAGGGGCGATATATGGCAGCCCAAGAACCTTGTACACCTCCTCTTCTGTTTTGCCAGCAACCTTTCTTGCGCCCCTGAACACGCCGTACTCTGAAATCTTGAATCCCTTTTGAATGGCATACGTTCTCAGCTTCACATTGTGCTCTTTGGATCCTGTAAAATACTGGAGACCGGCTCCAAAAATATCCTCGTCTAAAACCCGGAGGTCAACGTCAAAACCCTGCAGAGTGCGCACAGAAACCTTGGTTGGGCCCTTACCCCACACTTTGCTGTATTGCACCTTCTCAAGAAAGTACCTAATGGCTGCTTCCCGTTTTTTTGTCGTCACTAAAATATCTATGTCCCCAATGGTTTCTTTCATGCGCCTGAGAGATCCCGCAGCAACCGCTTCTCTCACAAGCCCGGAGTCTTTCAGGAGAGATACGATATGTTCCGCATAGGGATAAATATCTCCGAGAAGCCATCTTCCTTGGGACCGCTTGAGGAATGCGATGCTTTGCAGGATATTCTGCTCGGTTTTCTTTCCAAAACCTGGGAGTTTTCGTATCTTCCCTGCTTGTGCCGCTCTTTCCAAGTCTTTTAGGTTTTTTACCTTTAGATTCTTCCAAAGGTCCCGCACCATTTTAGGGCCTATGCCTTCAACAGAAGTTAATCCAGAAATATCAATGGGCATTTTCTTTTGATAGGAAGCATAGTCTTTGATGACGCCGGTATTCAAATACTCCTCAATTCGCTCTGCGATTCCCTTTCCCACTCCCGGGATCTTTTCCAGCCCGCGCAATCCTTCCGACCCGTACACGCTCTCCACGTCTTGGGGATATGACTCCAACGCCATGGCAGCCCTCTCATAGGCC
>JACOVZ010000022.1 GCA_016177065.1 Candidatus Wildermuthbacteria bacterium
AACTGGATGCATATTGATATTATGGACGGAAAGTTCGTGCAAAATGCCTCAGTAAGCTTGTTTGAGCTTGGCGATGCCTATCAGCATTTTAATCTTGAGATTCATTTGATGGTTGAAAACCCCGTAGGATATTTTGAAGATTGCAAAGCAATCGGGGCAAAACGAGTGGTGTTCCATTATGAAGCCGAACAGGATGTTGGAAAAGCAAAGAAAGAAGCGGAGAGATACGAGATGCAATTGGGCATGGCTTTGAATCCATCAACCGAAGTTCATTCCCTCGCGGATTTCAAGCAGATGCTTGATTTTGCATTGATCATGGGAGTTGATCCTGGGGCTCAGGGAAAGGAGTTTCTTTCTTTGACGGTTGAAAAAGCAAGGGAGGCGAAAGAACTCTGCCCAGATCTTCTGCTCGGAGCAGACGGAGGCATCGGCGAAGAAAACATCAAAGCAATGTTTTCTGCAGGCATTGATTATGCCGCCGTGGGAAGCAAGATCATGCACACTGAAGATCCGCTTGCAGCTTTTAGGAAATTTGAGAAAATGGTAGAGTGAATTATGAATATACCTCTAAAACTCCATTGGGATTTTGTTGTAGTTATCCTTCTTCTTTTGGTCCTTGGTGGAGGCGGAGTTTTTGCGCTTCGGAGCTCCATTGAGAAATCTCAAGAACAACTTCAACGAGGCAGAAACGTAGAGGAAGTGGTCAATGTCTCCAGTTGGCAAACCTACCGCAACGAGGAGTATGAGTTTGAGGTGGGGTACCCCAAAGAGTTCATAGTTCGAGAGCAAGCCGGTACAATGAATGAAGATTTTTATCTATTGCGAGTTGACTTTGAGGGAACGAATGGAGATTTTGTTCGTATTCTGGTGCAATCAACAGAAGTTGGCATAGATTTAACAAGATGGTCACTCGATGATTTTGTTGAGTTTTGGGAAAGAGAAGTTATTGGTCATGCGACAGATAAAATTGATCAGAAAACTGTGATTACCGTAAACGGGGATGCAGGGGTAAAATTGGCGTATCAAGGATCCGAAGGTTCTAAAAGCTTGGTGGTGATGGCAAGAGAACGATATGCTTATGCTATTTTAGGAGATCCAACTATCACCGACCAAATCCTCTCCGCAATCCGGTTTTTGGATTAGCGCTTATCTTCTGGTAGAATAAAACAATATGCCAACGCAAAAGCAGTATTCTATTGCTCAACTGGAGAAGAAAGCAAATGAGATCAGGCAAGACATCATTACAATGCTGCTTGAAGCAAAGTCTGGGCATTCAGCCGGGCCTTTGGGCATGGCAGACATATTCACTGCCCTGTATTTTAAGGTATTAAAGCATGATCCAAAGAATCCTGAATGGGAAGACCGGGATCGCTTGATTCTTTCCAATGGGCATATCTGTCCGGTCCGCTACGCCGCGATGGCTCATGCCGGATACTTTAAGAAAGAGGAGCTCATGACGCTCCGCAAGTTCGGCTCAAGACTCCAGGGCCATCCCGAAAGAGCCAGATTGCCTGGCATGGAAACTACGTCAGGCCCCTTGGGTTCCGGCCTTTCGCAGGCTTCGGGAATGGCATACGCAGGAAAATATCTGGATAAGAAAGATTGGAGAGTGTTTTGCCTCATGTCAGACGGAGAGCAGGAATGCGGCCAGACATGGGAAGCTGCAATGTTTGCGGCAAAGAACCGCCTTGATAATCTTGTGGCAATCATTGACCGGAACAACATTCAGATAGACGGCTTTACCGAAGATGTTATGCCCCTGGAAGATTTGAAAGCAAAGTATGAAGCATTCAACTGGCATGTTTTGGAAATTGACGGGCATAACATGGAAGAAATCATTGATGCCTGCAATCAGGCAAAAGCAATTCACCAGAAGCCAACGCTCATTTTGGCCCATACCATTCCTGGCAAGGGAGTGAGTTTCATGGAAAACGACTTTAAGTGGCACGGCACTCCTCCCGGAGTTTCAGATATGCCTGGAGAACCTGCAAAAGACGAACAGGCGAAGATTGCGTTAAAAGAATTAAGAACCCTGCAAGGAAAAATCAGCTCAGAGCACGAATGACATGGTAAATCCTCAAGCCTATCTTTCAGAAAAACTTTTTTCTCCTGATATTGAGAAAGTTCCAACCAGAAACGGATACGGGGAGGGTTTGGTTCTATCGGGAGAAAAGAACAAGAACGTGGTGGTGCTGTGCGCCGATCTTTCAGAATCTACGAGATCTGAATACTTCCAAAAGAAGTTCCCTGAGAGGTTTATTGAAGTCGGGGTGGCTGAGCAGAATATGGCGTCATTGGCTTCTGGCATGGCCTTGGCCGGAAAGATTCCTTTCATATCTTCTTACGCAACATTTTCTCCAGGAAGAAACAATGAGCAGATACGCACAACCATTGCCATTAACAATGTGAATGTGAAAATAGGGGGGGCGCATGCCGGAATATCAGTGGGTCCTGACGGAGCAACGCACCAGGCATTGGAAGATATGGCTTTAATGCGCGTGATGCCGAATATGCGGGTTATAAGCCCGTGCGATGCTCTGGAAGCCAAAAAGGCGACCATTGCAGCAGCTGAAATTGAGGGGCCCGTGTATTTAAGATTCGCAAGAGCCGGCACTCCGTTGTTCACTACAGAGAAAACTCCGTTTCATTTCGGGAAAGCAGAAGTGTTCTGGATCGGGAATGACGTTACTATTGTTGCCTCAGGGCCTTTGGCGTACGAAGCGTTGCTTGCCGTGTCTTTGCTTGAAAAAGAAGGCGTTTCCGCAGAGGTTATCAACAACCATACGGTAAAGCCCTTAGACAAGGAAACGATTCTTGCTTCTTTAAGAAAAACCAAAGCTCTTGTGACCGTGGAGGAACACCAAGTTGCCGGCGGCATGGGAAGCTCTGTTCTTGAAATGCTTGCGCAGAATTTCCAGGTGCCGGCAGAAATGGTGGGAATACAAGACAGATTTGGAGAGTCTGGAACTCCAGAAGAGCTGTTGAATGAATTTAAATTGTCGCATCCTTTTATTATGGAAGCTGTAAAAAAGGTTCTGCGGCGCAAAAAGACATGAAACCAAAGTTTGATTTAATTTCAGTTGGAGATACGCAGTACGACGTGTTTCTTGAATTGGAAGAAGAAACCAAGGTTCTAAAAGATCCAGAATCCGGTATGGAGTATTTGGGCCTGGTGTTTGCAGAAAAGATCCCGGCAAAATCATACAAGGCGGTTCCTGCGGTTGGAAACTCCGCGAATGTGGCGATTGGAGCTTCCAGGCTTGGGTTGAAATCCGCGTTTTATACTCATCTTGGCAAAGACTACGTGGGAGAAGAAGAAATGAAAGTGTTCAAACAGGAAAAGGTGAGTTCTGACTACATTGTGTGGGATAAAAAACATGGGAGCAACTTTTCAGCCGTGCTCAACTACAAAGGAGAGAGAACCATTATTGTGCATCATGAGCCCAGGGATTATGATCTTCCGAATTGCGCCCCTGCTTCCTGGATGTATTTCAGCTCTTTGGCTCCGGGGCATGAAAAACTGCACACGCAGATCCCTGAATATGTGAAGAAGTACAAGGCGAAGCTTGGATTCAACCCCGGATCTTTCCAGTTGCAGGAAGGTTTTGACGCATTGCGGTCTGTCCTTGAAACTACAGCCGTGTTTTTCGTAAACAAAGAGGAGGCGAAGACGCTTTTGGGAAACTCAGATGATGTAAAAGAGCTGCTCAGCAAGCTGAAAGACAAGGGGCCTAAGATTGTCGTCATCACGGACGGCATGAAAGGATCTTACTGCTTTGACGGAACCAGCTTTTATCATTTGGGTATTTTTCAGGTTCCCCTGGTTGAAATGACCGGGGCCGGAGACGCGTATTCCACAGGCTTCATTTCAGCCATCGCAAAGGGAAAAGACGTGAAAGAGGCGATGAAATGGGGAGCTGCGAACGCGGCTTCCGTGATTCAGAAGATCGGAGCCAGGGAAGGGCTGTTGCATGAGAAGGAAATGCAGAAATTCCTTGACGAGAATCCTAATCCGGAGCTGAAAATGCTGCAATGAAAGTTTTCATTACGGTCAAAATTCCAGAAAAGGGAATTCACATCTTGAGAGACAGGGGGTATGAGGTTGAGATCGGATCTCAAAAGAACAATCTTTCCAGGAAGGATCTCATGAGAAAGGCAAAAGGAGCAGACGCCATTCTTTGCCAGCTGGAAGATAAGATCAATGGAGAAATGCTGGATGCTATAGGCCCCCAGCTCAAGGTTATTTCAAACTACGCTGTCGGATATGACAATATTGATCTGCAGGAAGCTTCAAGGAGGAATGTTGCTGTGACGAATACTCCGGGAGTGTTAACGCAAGCTGTTGCAGAGCACGCAGTAGCATTGGTGCTTTCTGTCGCGCGGAGAATCGTTGAAGCAGATGAGTTTATACGTTCTGGGAAATATCGGGGATTTGAACCCGATCTTTTAGTTGGCATGGAATTGAAGGGGAAGACCCTCGGCATTGTTGGGCATGGAAGAATCGGGTGCAAGGTTGCAGATATTTTTCAGAAGGGATTTGGCATGCGGGTTTTGTACTATGATATTTTCAGAGACATGGAAGCTGAACAGGGTTGCGGCATTTCATACGCATCTTTGGAAGATCTGCTGGCAAAGTCAGACGTGGTGAGTCTGCACGTGCCTTTGCTTCCGGAAACAAAGCATCTGATAGGAGAAAGAGAGCTGAGCATGATGAAGCCCAGTGCGTTTCTCATCAATACAGCCAGAGGCCTTGTTGTTGACGAAAAAGCCTTAGTGAAAATCCTCAAGGAAGGAAAGATTGCAGGAGCCGCTCTTGACGTGTTTGAGAATGAGCCGAAATTGGCTTCAGGATTGTCAAAGCTTAAAAACGTGGTTCTTACTCCGCATATTGCCTCTGCCACCAAAGAAGCCAGGGAAAAAATGGCAGAAGTCGCAGCTTTAAATGTTATTGCCGTTCTTGAGAAAGAGGGAACGGCCTTTCTTGTGAAATAACATGGAAGAAGCAATACGAAATTTCCCAAAACAGTTTGAGTGGGAGTCAGAGATAGAAAACAAAGCGAACTGGAAAGAGTTCTCAAGTTTTGTTTTGGTTGGAATGGGAGGCTCGCATCTCGTAGGAGACATATTCCAGGCCTCAGCTCCAGGCTTCAATCTTTCAATGCACCAAGACTACGGCCTTCCTTCATGGCCCCTTGTTGTGTTGAAAGACACGCTGGTTATTGCAAGTTCGTATTCTGGCAATACCGAAGAAACACTGAGCGCTTTTGAAGAGGCAATTTCAAAACAGATTCCTGTTGCCGCAATTTCCATTGGCGGCAAGCTCCTGGAAATGGCAAAAAAGCATGGAGTTCCCTATATTCAGCTTCCGGATACGGGCATTCAGCCTCGCATGGCAACAGGGTTTATGTTCAAGGCGCTGGCGAAAATGACAGGGCGCGAGGATCTGCTGCAGCAATCTTCGGGGCTTGCAAAATTGCATCCTGAAGAGTTTCAGGAAAAAGGCGCGGCCCTTGCCAAGAAACTCAAAGGGAAAATCCCCGTTGTGTATGCTTCAAACCGGAACTACTGCATTGCCTATATCTGGAAAATCAAATTCAATGAAACAGGGAAGATTCCCGCTTTCTATAATTTGTTTCCCGAGCTTAACCATAATGAAATGACTGGGTTTGACGCAAAGCCTTCAACGAAAAGCTTGAGCGAAAAGTTCCATTTCATTTTTCTCCGCGATTCTCAGGATGGGGAGCGCATCCAGAAAAGAATGAACATTTTGGAATCATTGTATGCAGAAAGGGGACTGGAGGTAGAAACTGTTGATCTTGAGGGATCCTCAAGAATGGAGCGCATCTTTTCTTCCTTGCTTTTGGCTGATTGGATTGCGTATCATATTGCGCAATTGCACGGCGTAGATCCAGAGCAGGTTCCTATGGTTGAAGAGTTTAAACAGCGTATGGTATGATAAAGCTATGAACAATACAAAAATAATGGTATCGGTCGCTGTTGCCCTTGTCGTAGGGCTGGCGGCAGGATATTTTATCGGCAGCTCCCAGGGAATAAAAAAGGGGATAGCCAAGGAAAAATCTGCGCAAGAAGAGCTTGCCAGGAAAGCGGCAGAGGATGCGGCAAAAGCTGCGAATCCTTTTGAACAGGCTGCTACCAATCCCTTTGAGAAGGCTCCGGTGAATCCTTACGACAATGTGAATGTTAACCCATTCAAGTAATGCCATGACAAGGATATTTTTCTTTGCTGGAGCAGCTGTGTTTCTGGGATTGTTCGGGTTTGCGTTGTCTAGCCAGGCTCTTTCTGTTTTTGATATCACGTATCCAATTCCTGAGCTTGGAGACTGTCAGGATCAATCTTCATGCAAAGCCTATTGCGATGATTTTACCAATGCCAAAGCCTGTGTTGCGTTTGCGCAGAAATACGGCATTCAAGTTGAAGTAAAAACAGAACAGGTGCAAGCGCTTCAATCAGGCCCAGGCGGCTGCCAGAGCGAAACGGAATGCCGCGCATACTGCGACGATGCGGATAATTTCAATGAATGTATTGAGTTTGGGAAAGCAAATGGATTTATCAGTGAAAAAGAATACCAAGAAGCAAAAGAGTTTGCTGTTCAAGAGGGTCCTGGCGGCTGTCAGGGGCAGGAAGAATGCCGCGCATTCTGCGATAATCCGGACAATCAAGTGGAGTGCATTAATTTCGGGAGAGATCACGGTTTTATAGATGAAGAAGAAGCGGAAATGGCGTTAAAGCTCGTGAATCAAACCGGGCCAGGCGGCTGCAAAGGCCAGGAGTGCAAAACGTACTGCGACAATCCCGAACATTCGGAGGAATGCATTGACTTTGCAGTAAGGAACGGTTTCATGGATGAGGAAGAAGCGCAGCGCATAAAGCAATTCACAGTGCTTGAAGGCCCTGGCGGATGCAAAGGGCAAGAATGCAGAACATACTGTGATGATCTTTCTCATCAAGGGGAGTGTATTGCATTTGCGGAGAAGAACGGGATGATGTCTCCTGAGGAAGCAGAGCGCGCAAGGAAGTTTGCTGGGAAAGAAGGTCCTGGAGGATGCAAAGGAGAGGAATGCCGCGCATTCTGCGACAATCCCGACAATACCGAAGCGTGTTTGGATTTTGCGGAACGAGAGGGGTTAATGCCCCCTGAAGAGTTGGAACAGGCAAAGAAGTTCGTGAGGGCGGTTCAGCAAGGAGGTCCTGGCGGATGCAAAGGAAACGAATGCCGCACGTTCTGTGAAGATCCTGCCAACCAAGACGAATGTTTCCAGTTTGCGAAACAGCAAGGCTTGCTTCGCCCGGAAGATGAAGAGAATTTTGAAATAGGGAGGAAACTTAACCAGGCTGTGCAAGAAAAGGGAGGTCCTGGCGGATGCAAAGGAGAGGAATGCAGGACGTATTGCACCGATCCTTCGCACGTGGAGGAATGCGTTGCTTTTGGCGCGGCTCACGCTGGCATTCCGGAAGACCGAGCCCGCCAGATGCTCCAAGATTTCAGCGAGAATAAGTTTGGGCCGCCAAGACCGGGTGAATTCCAGCAGGGCACTCAAAGATTCCGTCCCCCCGAGGAGTTTCAGCGTTTTGAAGACGAGACCTTCCATAAATTTGAGCAGTTTAAACTTCTTGAACAGGAGTTCCGCGGCAGAGGGTTCGTCCCGCCAGGTGAATCTGGAACAGTGCAGGAAGGCAAGCAGACATTCAGACCTTCTTCATTTGCGGGGCCTGGCGGATGCACTTCGCCTGACGAATGCATTAAATACTGCACGGAAAACAAGGAAGAATGCTTTAGTTTCGGCGAGCCAGGACAACCCGGCGCAACGCCTCCCGAAGGGGGGATTCCTCCTGGCAGAGAATTCCAGCAGATGAGGCCTCAGCTCCAGCAGAATCTCCGCATTGATTTTGAGCAGGGCGAACTTCCAGAATTTGACTCAGAACAAGAGCAGAAAGAATTCCTAAGAGAGAACTTCCGGGAATTCCGCCAAGAATTTACCCAGCCCATTCCCGAAGAACAGAGACGGGAGATTTTTGAACAGAAATTTCAAGAGTTCCGCGGACAGATTCCTCCGGAGTTTCAGCAGCCGATGAATCAGCAGATTGAGCAGCAAATGCGAGAGCGCATGGAACAGCAGGGCATTCCTCAGCCCGGGCAAATGCAGCCGGAATTTATCCCTCAGCAATTCAATCAGCCCTTTGATGAATCGGGAAGGCCGCTTATCCCTCAATCTCAGCCGCCGCAGCCGTCTGGTGAATTCATCCCGCAGCAAAATATAATGCCCCAAGGAGAGCAGGTTCCGCAGGTTCAACAGGTTGAGCAGGTTCAGCCGCCTCCGCCCTCTGGCGAGCTAGCGCCTCCTCCAGCTGGAGGATCTGTTATTGACACAGCAGCCAACATCCTCAGGCGGTTATTGGGCATGTAGTTTTGAGAAGAAAGATTCTTGTTCACTTTCCGTCAGAATACTAGTGAGGTATAATACGCATATACCTATGTTTCATCTTTTCACCTTAGTGTCGTTTCTTGCGCTGTATACGAGCGCCTTCAGTTTTGGAGCGCTTGCATTTCAGTTTATTGATCTGGCGTTTCCAGATCCCTTGCAATACGGATACCTCGGCATGCTTGGCGCGGGGCGCAATATGATTGCCGGCCTGATTGTTGCGTTTCCTCTGTATCTGTTTTTAATGCGGCTTATTTGGAAGGAAACCCGCGGAAATGAAAAAAATCTCGCATCAGGGGTGCGCAAGTGGTTCACTTACATCACGCTTGTGGTGGGGGCTGGAATTATGCTTGGCGATTTAATCGCAGTCGTTTCCAATGTTCTTGGGGGAGAATTGGCAGTGAGATTCTTTCTGAAAGCCTTTACCATTTTCGCCATCGCAGGAACGATATTCGGCTACTATTTTTATGATCTGAAAAGAAAAGAGGGCGATGCGTTTCCGGGCTTGGCAAAGGCGCTTGCCGGAATTGCCGCGGCGCTGGTTATTATTTTTGTAGGGTACGGGATCTTTCTGACCGGAACTCCGGGCCAGCAGAGAGCTTGGCAGTTTGACCAAAGGCGGGTTTCAGATCTTCAGCAGATCTCGTATGCAGTAGACGCCTACTGGGAGAGCAACGAGGCGCTCCCTGAAAGCTTTGAAGACTTAAAGAGCCAGTCTTATTATTACATTCAGTCTGTAACAGATCCCAAAACAAAGATTGCCTATGAGTACAGAACCCTTGGAGACAAAACATATGAACTGTGCGCTGTATTTGAAACAGATTCTTCTCAGCAGGCAGTTCGGTTCAAGGCGGAGGTTCCTTTCTCTGAAGAGGCATGGGGCCATGGAGCGGGGAGAACCTGCTTTGCAAGGGAAGCTCAGTCTCGGAATCTTGTTCCGGCAAAAGCGCTTTGATGTATGCGAGAGTCTTTTGAGGGGCGCAAAAAAAGAGCTTTAAAAATTGTTCAAGCGCTCAAAAAGCTCTTTCCTAAAGCTAAAATATCTCTGAAGTATTCAAGTAATTGGGAACTTTTGGTTGCTGTTATTCTTTCTGCCCAGTGCACAGACAAGAAGGTGAATGAGGTTGCCGCCAAGCTCTTTAAGAAATACAAGAAGCTTGAGGATTATGTGAAAGCGAATCCCAGAGAGTTTGAGAGGGATGTTCATTCCTGCGGATTTTTCCGCAATAAGACAAAGAATATCTTGGCTGCTGCAAAAATGATCAAAGCAAGATTCAAAGGGGAAGTGCCTCGTACTATGGAAGCAATGCTCACAATTCCTGGAGTTGCGAGAAAGACCGCAAACGTGGTGCTGGGAAACGCGTATGGTATTGTGCAGGGAATTGCCGTAGATACGCACGTGCTGCGTCTTTCCCAGAAACTCGGCTTAACAAAGCATAAAGATCCAGATAAAATAGAGAAGGACTTGATGAAACTCCTTTCCAAGAAAGAATGGTTTAATTTCACTTATCGGATTATTGAGTACGGAAGAAAATATTGTTCAGCTCGCAAGCATGACTGCAAAAAACATCCCTCTCTCGTCTAGAAGATGCGTGCCGTGCGATGGGAAAGTTCAGCCTTTCACCGCAACGCGCATACAGGAGTATCTTACCCAGTTGAAAACTGATTGGGAAGTTGAGGCGTCTCGCAAGATAAAAAAGCAGTTTAGGTTCAAAGATTTCAAAGAAGCGATTGCCTTTGTAAACAAAGTAGCAGATGTGGCTGAACAAGAAAGCCATCATCCGGATATTTCCATTCATTATAATCGCGTGACCATTGAGCTGTCCACCCATTCTATCGGCGGTCTTTCTGAAAACGACTTCATCTTGGCTGCTCAAATAGAGAATCTCATTTGACATTTCACAATGAAAGGTATTCTTCTTGTTATTCTTATTATTGCAGGCATGGCGGTGTTTTTCAGGGCGTACGCTCCAGAAGAAACTCTACAAAACAATCTTGGGCAGATGCTGATTATTGGTTTTGAAGGGAAAGAGGCAACTCCTGAAGTTCGTTCGCTCATTGAGGGAATAAGGCCCGGAGGAGTTCTGCTTTTATCAAGGAATATTGAAAGCAAAGAGCAGACAAAAAAGCTTATTGAAGATCTCCAGAAGGTTTCTCTTGAGGCTACGGGGCTAAAGCTTTTTGTGGCAGTGGACCAAGAAGGCGGAATTATTTCAAGGCTTCCTTTCGCAGAGCATACTTCGCAATCAGATCTTCAAGATTATGATCAAGCATTGCTCGTGGGAGCAAAGAGAGCTGAAGATTTGCAGGAAGTTGGGGTGAATATGAATCTTGCTCCTGTGTTGGACAGTTTAGGCCTCGGAGATTTCCTGTTTCCAAGATCATTCAAAAAGAACTACGTTCAGTCTTTGGAGATTGCAGAAGGTCTAATCTTGGGCCAACAGCAAGAAAACATCATTGCGGTCCCCAAGCATTTCCCGGGATACGGGGCTATTGCGTCCAATCCAGAAGAAAATGAAATCCCATCGGTTTCGCATACTCCTGATGTTTTGATCTTCGCAAGCTTATTCCATAAGCTCCAGCTTCCTTTTGTAATGGTTTCGCACGTGGTCTATGAAGATATGGATTCTAATACTGCGCTTCCTTTTTCAGCAAAGGGCATAGAGTTTCTGCGCCAGGAGCTTGGAGATTCTATTCTGGTTATGTCAGACGATATTCTGAGCCCGGCTTTTTTGAAGAAGTTTTCGTATGAAGAGATTGGAGCAAATGCAATCAAAGCAGGAGTCAATGTGATGATTGCCGCAGGGTATCCCGATGCAAACATAGTGCTAGAATTCTACGAAGAGCTTGCTCAAGAGGTGAGAAAGGACAAAGAACTTGCCTCTTTAGTTAAAAAATCGGCAGAGAGGATTATTGAAGTAAAAAAAGAAATGCTGAGATAGCGGTGGACGATATCAGCAAAATCAGATACCATACATTCTATGTCTGACTACTATTCAGGAAAACGCTCAAGGAACATTTTTGATCCTGCTTCAAAGGATCCTTTCGTGCTGAGCCGGACAAAGCTTGACTTATTCATGAATTGCCCCCGCTGTTTTTACCTTGATATAAGATTGGGAGTGGGACAGCCTCCAGGGTATCCTTTTACCCTGAATAGCGCCGTTGATAAACTGCTGAAAAAAGAGTTTGATCTGCACAGAGCGGCCAATACCACTCATCCTTTAATGAAGGCATACGGCATAGACGCCGTGCCTTTTCAGCACAAAAACATTGAAGAGTGGAGAGATGCTCTTTCTCGGGGAGTACGATTTCTGCACGAGAAAACAAATCTCATTCTGCGGGGAGGCATTGATGATATATGGCAGAACTCCAAAGGGGAACTGCACATTGTTGATTACAAGGCAACCGCGAAAAACGGAGAAATTACCTTGGATGCAGAATGGCAAAAAGGATACAAGCGCCAGATGGAGATTTATCAGTGGCTGTTTAGAATGAATGGATTCAAAGTGTCAAAGACTGGATATTTTGTGTATGTGAACGGCCAAACCGACAGGAAAGCGTTTGACGGGAAACTGGAATTTGACGTGAAGATTATTCCTTACGAAGGGGACGATTCATGGGTGGAAAAGGCCTTGCTGGATATGAAGGAATGCCTGATGGCAGACAAGCTTCCTTCAGCCTCTGCAGACTGTGATTTCTGCGTCTATCGCAAAGCAGTGCAAGACGCCTTGGAACCTTTCACAAAGAAGGCGTCGTAGAGAAAAGGCATGAAACACGTGAGCTTCACCCAGCTGATGACCTATGTCAGATGCCCCGAACATTTTCTGTTTCGTTATATTTTGGGCATGAAGCGCCCCCCAGGGAAAGCCCAGAAGCACGGGTTTGCCCTGCATGAAACATTTGCCTACCACTTTGACCAAAAAAAGAAGGATTCTAAGGGATTGAAGGTTCGGGATGCCAAAGAGTTTTTCGTGGAGGTGTTCCGCAGCGCGCTTCAAGAGTATGAAATGGAGCTGGAAGAAACAAAATCCCTCATTACAAGGGAATTTCTTGCAAAAGAAAAAACAATTGACGTGAATCAGCTTGTTGCTACTGGCTTACGTGGCATTGACGTGTATTTTAAAGAAATGAATCCCACAATCATTCCAGATCTCGTGGAAGAGCCCTTTGCGATTCCGACTCCAAGCAATGTAGACCTGGTTGGAAGAATGGATATGACCGACAAAAAGGGGATTATCCATGAAATGAAAACAACGCGGCGCATGCCCAATGCCCAAGATATCAATCTTGATCAGCAGCTTGCGATTTACCAGTTAGCGTATGAAAAGTTAAAAGGCAAGAAAGCTAAAGGCATTGCCAAGGACTACATTGTGTTTTCAAAGCGAGATGCAAAGATTGTGCAGTTTAAGGTTTCAAAGCCATTCTTTGATAAAAACGCGGTGATGAGGAACATTGCGAGCATTATGAACGCAGTGAAGCACAATGTTTTTTACTGCATTCATCCCGCGGAATCCTGGGTGTGCTCTAAAGAATGGTGCGGATTTTATAGATTGCACGGAGAACTGAGAAAAGCAGGGTTGGCAAAATTCATGGCGCGATATATGATAAAGCGGGCATGAAAAAGAACTACGTTGTGATTCATCTTGGGGGATCCATTGTGGTCCCCCATATTTCAGACGAAGGCGGCATGAGCACCGCTTTTTTGAAGAAATTTTTGAAGTTCATGCGGCGAGAACTTCGGCGCGGCAGCAAGTTTATTATCGTGATTGGCGGAGGTAAAACCGCACGAGCGTACCAGAGGTCAATTTCAAGGGTGACAAAAATTTCCGATTGGGACCTTGATTGGATCGGCATTCACGCAACGCGCCTTAATGCGCATCTATTGCGTACCATCTTCGCAAAAGAAGCGTACCCCGTGATTATTGACCATGATCCCGTAGAAGAGGAAGTTCAAATGCTGAGGTCTTCCAGTAAGAAGCTGTTTTTCGCTTCAGGGTGGCGCCCCGGCTGGTCTACCGACTATATTGCGGTTCGCCTCGCAGAAAAGTTCGGAGCAAAGGAGGTGATTATCGCAAAAGATACCCCATATGTATACGATTCAGATCCCAAGAAAAACAAAAACGCAAAGCCCATTAAGAAGATTTCTTGGAGGGAGTATGAGAAAATCATTCCCCGTAGGTGGATGCCCGGCCTCTCAAGCCCGGTTGATCCGGTGGCTACGCAGTTGGCGGAGAAATCAGGAATCACCGCAAAAATACTTAGAGGCACGGATCTTGAGAACTTCCAAAAAGCGATTGAGGGAAAGCCTTTTACAGGCACCATGATTCAGTAGGTTTGTATCAAAGATTTGACATATACGATAATATATGCTATTGGTATTGTTAGGTCTTTGAAGGAGGAGATTCATGTCTACTCATGGAATAATTGCTTGCTCTACCGAAACGGGTTGGTGCGGACGGTATTACCATTGGAATGGCACGCCAGATGTTTTAGGAAGGGAGTTGTGGAAACTCTATCATGGCTTTTTCCAAGAAAATCTCTTGAAGATGCTAGGGGTGTTGATAGATGAGCACCCAGCAGGATGGGGTGATTTTGCTGATGCAGACTGGACTTTAAAACCTGGTTTCAACGAAGCACCTGAAGAAAGTCAACGCCCTCGCTGTTTGTGTCATGGAGATAGAAGTGAGGAAGAATGGAAGATAGCCCAGGATACTCCAAACGACGCGTCATATGTATTCGTGCTATTGGGAGAAAAAGGCGGCATTCCTCCGATGATGGTTATTTATAGCCGTGAATTGCTTCTATTTGCAGACAGTAGAGAAGAAGGATTCTACTCCAGATGGTATGATATCCCCAAGTGGTACGAGATCGCCCGTATCTCTCTTTCTGGCGAAGAACCAGACTGGGAAGTTTTTGAGCGGCTCATACTCAAAAAAGAGTTGCGGCGAACCTGGGGGAAAATTGGACGAGCCACTCAAATGCATGACACGGCAGAGCTTAGCTATCTTCGTGAACGAGAGATGGAATTGAAGGTCCATCTCCAGGCAGAAGAATCCTGATGTACAACCTCTATTTGCTAGCAGAAGCCCCACTTGGTGTTGCCATATGGGGCTTTTTCTTTGAAGAAAACTCATTTCGTGATACGATTTTTATCATGAAATTATCGGTCGGAATCGTGGGGTTGCCAAATGTGGGGAAGTCAACGCTTTTTCAGGCGCTCACGAAAAAGGAGGTGAATATCGCCAACTATCCTTTTGCCACCATTGATCCCAATGTGGGCGTTGTTGAGGTTCCAGATCCAAGACTCCAGAAGCTAGCAGAACTCTCAAAATCCGCAAAGATCATCCCTGCGATTGTTGAGTTTGTGGATATTGCAGGGCTCGTGAAGGGAGCAAACAAAGGAGAGGGATTGGGCAATAAATTCTTGGCAAGCATTAGAGAAGTTGCGGCCATTGTGCAGGTGGTGCGCGGGTTTCCCAACCAAGACATCATTCATGTTGAAAAAACCGTTGATCCTCTGCGCGATGTTGACACCATTAACACTGAGCTTCAGCTCAAAGACCTTGAAACAACGGAAAAGGGGAGCGAGATTCCTGAAACCCAGCTTCTGGCAAAAAAACCCGTTATTTACCTGCTCAACGCAGATCCCAAAGAGGTTTCGCAAGAGCTTTTGCAGAGAATGAAAAGCCTTGGCCCTGTTGTGGTAGCGAATCTCAAGGACGAGCTTGAAATGCAGCAGCTTTCAGAAGAAGAACGGAAAGAATTCGGATTCGTTTCATATTTGCCAGAGCTTATCACAAAAGCCTATGAGATTTTGAATCTTATCACCTTTTTGACCACGGGAGCCGATGAAACTCGGGCATGGACCATTAAAAGGGGAAGCACCGCGCCCCAGGCAGGAGGGGCCATTCATTCGGATTTTGAGAAGAACTTCATTAAGGCAGAGGTAATTCAATGGGAAAAACTCTTGGAAGCTGGGAGCTGGAGCCAAGCTGCTGCCAAGGGCTGGATTCGTCAGGAAGGCAAAGAATATATCGTGCAAGATGGAGACGTGATTGAAATAAAACACGGCTAGAATGGGATTCTTTAAAGTTCTGCATCAAAGCAGAAAATCAAAAGCAAGAATTGGGATCATTCATACTCCCCACGGGGATATCCATACTCCTTCTTTTGTGCCTGTTGCGACAAAAGGAACATTGAAATCAATTCCTCCAAAAGATATCAAGGATATTGGAGTGCAGGTTGCGTTTGTGAATACGTTTCATTTGGTGATGCATCCCGGAGCTGACACAGTAAAACGATTTGGCGGAATTCATGCATACAGCGGCTTGAATATTCCTTTAATGAGCGATTCCGCGGGATTCCAGGTGTTTTCTTTGGGAAAGCATGTTTCAATAAACGAGAAGGGAGTGAAATTCCGTTTGCCTGTTGATGGGAGAGAAGTGCTGTTTACTCCTGAATCTTCAATAAGAGCCCAGGAAAAGATTGGAGCTGATATTTTAATGGCTTTTGACGAATGCATTTATCACGGCGCAACGCATGAATATACCGGAGATGCGACAGCAAGAACTCACCGATGGCTCATTCGCTGCATTGAGACAAAGAAGTGCAGCAGCCAGCGGCTCTACGGCATCGTGCAAGGAGGAATGTTTAAGGATTTGCGCACGCAGTCTGCAAAGTTTGTTTCAAGGCAGGATATTTCTGGAATCGCAATCGGAGGAGTGTCTGTGGGAGAAACCAAGAAAGAAATGCGAGAGCAGGTAAGCTGGGTTGCTCCTTACCTTCCAAAAGAACTGCCCTGCCACCTGCTTGGAATC